>OY969816.1:3847500-3999070 GCA_963703385.1 uncultured Pseudomonadota bacterium | reverse complement strand
GGGCCGTGTCTCAGTCCCAATGTGGCTGATCATCCTCTCAGACCAGCTACCGATCGTCGCCTTGGTGAGCCATTACCTCACCAACTAGCTAATCGGACGCGGGCCAATCCTTCGGCGATAAATCTTTCCCCTTACGGGCTTATCCGGTATTAGCTCAAGTTTCCCTGAGTTATTCCAAACCAAAGGGTATGTTCCCACGTGTTCCGCACCCGTCTGCCACTCTCGTATTGCTACGAGCGTTCGACTTGCATGTGTTAGGCCTGCCGCCAGCGTTCGTTCTGAGCCAGGATCAAACTCTCAAGTTGTATGAGAATTTATCCCGACTAGTCACTGTCATAAAACCTGCACCCGAATCTCGGATCACTCCGAGCAGGAATGCAGTTTGTCGACGAGTCCCAAGCACACCCGATCCAAAAAAACCTCACGGCTCTAAAAGATCGCGATGAACTTGAAAATACGTGACCGTCGGTTGGTTCCTCACGCAATCAAGACCGCAAAGCCTTGATCCGCAGGGACTTCCGCCGTCCACGTTTCTCTTTCTTCCGATTCAATTGTCAAACAGCAAGGCCGAATAAACTAAGCCATCCGCCCTCAGGCTTCAACCTAAATCTTCGGCAACGCGAAACCACCCTGGCAAAACCCGCCAGCGAACCCCTCAAGGCTCATATGGAGACGCGCCAGCGCCCCGTCGCTTCATACCCGCGACGACGCCGTCGATGTCCGGCTTATAAGTCCCACCATCATCATAGGTCAAGCACGTTTTTGGGAAAAAATGCTGCGCTGCGGCGCTGGAACGGGAAGAACGATATAGTCATATGTTTTTCAAGTCGTTATCACGACAGGCGGCTGTCGCGCCCGCGCCGCGCAGGCTCAGCGTCGCCCGATTTGGCCGGCCATATCGCTCAACAGAGCCGTCCAATCGTCGCCCTCACGGCAGCGGAACAGGCGCATGGAAGGATACCAGGGCGAATCCTCCCGCCCCGCCATCCAGCGCCATTCCGAAATATGGCGCAAAGCGACCCAGACAGGGCGGCCGAGCGCGCCGGCCAGATGAGCCATGGAGGTGTCGCAGGTCACGACCAGATCGAGATTGGCGACGATGGCGGCGGCATCGATGAAGGCGTCCGGCCCGGAATCGAAATTTTCAGACAGGTTCTCGAGCCTTGCCGCCAATGCATCGGGCAGTTCTTCCGCCCGCGCGCCCTTTTGCAGATTGATCAGCCGCGCGTTTTCCAGGCCAGCGAGCGGCAGGAAGGATTCGGGCGGAATCGAGCGCCGGGGATCGACGCGAAAATCGACATTGCCGCGCCAGCACAGGCCGATTTTCACGCCCTCGCTCTCCAGTCGCGTGCGAAAAAATTCGACGCGTTCGCCTTCCGCGAAAAGATAGGGCGTCGGCGCGGGAATGGTTTCCAGTCTCGCGCCGCAGGCGCGCGGCAGCGAGGAAATCGCCAGAACGTCGTCGAAGGCGCCGGCAAGGTCGCTGTCCTCGCGCCAGTTGACCGACGCGGCGGAACTGCCGTTCACCTGCGAGGTGGAAACAGCGAAATTCCCGGCGAGTTGGGTCATGCCGGAAAGATCCAGCGTCATGGTCGAGCCGCCCGGCACGGGGATGGACAGGCTGTTGGCGCTGGACGACGCGAGATAGCCGCTGCTGGAGCTGAAACTGAGCGTGGTGGTCGCCAGCGGCCCGGAGCTGTACGGGAAGCCGCCGGAAGAACTCGCCGCCGAATGATCGAAGGCGGAAACCTGCCACGTTCCCGAACTGGTCTGGGCGAAATAGAGGTCGACGTTCTCCGAACCGCCGAGGTCGTTATACATGACCACCGACGTTTTTTCGTCATAAGTCGAGGTCGATGAGTTGGCCGAAGGCAGGTCGGCGGAAGAGATGATCGAATTGGTCGAGGGCAGATTGGCGGTCAGGGTTCCGCTCGTCGTCGGGCTTGCCGACAAAGTGGAGGAATTGACATTGACGACCTGCATGCCGGACAGCGAGTTCGACGCCATGGTCGGCGTGCCGTTGGCGAGGCTATAACCCATGAGATAATAGCCGGCCGCATTGACCAGGTTGCCATTGGCGTCGGGCACGAAGGAGCCGGCGCGGGTCAGGAACTCCTGACCCGCGGAATTGGAGACCACGAAAAAGCCGTTGCCGCTGATGGCGAGGTCGGTCGGGGACGAGGTGCTTTCGAGCGTGCCCTGCTGGGCGATATTCAGCTGCGTGCTGGTGATCACGCCGCCGGCGGCGGTTTGGCCGACCGCCGCCTGATCGACCAGGGTGGAAAACTCGGTGTCGGCCTCCTTGTAGCCAACGGTGCTCGAGTTCGAAATATTCTGGCCGATATTGGTCAAATAATTCGACTGCGCCTGCATGCCCGTCACGCTGGCGTTCATGGCGTCGAAAAGGCCCATCGTGCTTCTCCGGAGATCACGTTCCTGCGACAAAATGCGCGCCCTGCCTTGCGCGAAGCTGGCGCCGGACCGCCCCCTGGTAGAAATTCGGGTTAACGCCCCGCTCATATTTCTACCTTAGGTTGCAGGCGGTCGCGGCGGCCGTCGTCGGCGCCGCCTCCATGCCTCGCTCGATGTCCAAGGAGGAAAAATCGAATGCGCGTAGTGCTCCTGGCGTCCCTGCTTAAATCCGGGGAATCGATTGGCGCGCTGCTCGACGCGCGGGGCCATGACGTTCTTCGTTTTTCCGAGCCGAAGCGCGCGCTGAACGAGCTCGAAACCGACCGGACCGCCAACGCCTTCATCGTGCTCGACTCCGGCCATACCGAACGAGCGATCGAGACCTGCTGGGAGGCGCGCCTAATCGCGAGCTTCGAGCGCCCGATCTATATCGGCCTGGTGGCGCGGCCGATGCCCTCGCGTTCCGTGGTCGAGGCGCTCGATTGCGGCGCCGACGACGTTCTGCAAATGCCCTTGTCCTCCGACGAGCTTTACGCGCGTCTGCGTTCCGCCGAGCGCTTCAATCAGATGCAGATGAAACTGGTGCGGATGGCGACGCGCGACGCCCTGACCGGCCTGCTCAATCGCTCCGCCTTCTTCAACCAGGCGGGAACAATCTGCCGCGACAGCGCTGGGCCGCTGGCCGCGATCATGGTCGACATCGATCATTTCAAGACGGTCAACGACAAATTCGGCCATGCGGCGGGCGACAAGGCCCTCAAGAGCATCGCCGAATGTCTCGGCCGGCAGACGGAAATCGCCGCCCGCCTCGGCGGCGAGGAATTCGTCCTTCTGCTGCCCGAAACCAGTGTGGAGCGCGCCCGCAACATGGCGGAAGACATGCGGAGCGCCATCGCCGCGCGGGAAATCGACATCGACGGGACGATTCTCCGCGCGACGTGCAGCTTCGGGGTCGCCGTCGCCGAGCCAGGCGCGAAGATCGACGACGTCCTGCGCCGAGCCGACGCCGCGCTCTATGCCGCCAAGCGCGATGGCCGCAACCGCGTCTCCGTCCACGAAGCGGAGACGCCGGCGCCCGACTTTTCCCCCGCCAGCGTCATCCGACACGCCGGCGACCGGGCGGAGGGCGCGCTGCGTCTGGCCGTCGGCTGAAAAGCTTCGAGGGGGACTTGTCAGTTCGCCTTGCGCGGGCGCAGGCGAATCATCTTCAGCACATCGCCGCGGATGAATGTTTCTTCCATCACTTCGAGACCAGCCTCGTCGAAATATTTCTCGGTCGTCGGCGTATAGGTCGCGGCGAAGGTTCCGTTGAGCCAGGCCGACATCAGTTTTTGCCGCGCGCGCACCAGCGGGCGCGGCGACAGGCGGTAATCGACGATCCTTATTTCGCCGTCCGGCTTGCACACCCGGCGCAGTTCGGAAAGCGCCGCCGCCTGTTCATGGTCCTCGATACAGGCGAAGACGAAAGTGGCGACAATGCCGTCGAACCGATGGTCCGGCCAATCCAGCCGGGTGAGATCGGAACGGCGCAACTCGACCAGCAGCCCGAGCTTTTCGGCCCGCGCCCGCGCCCGCTCCAGCATGGCGGCGCTGGCGTCGCAGCCGGAAGCCTTCACGGCGTCGGGATAAGCGACGAAATTGCATCCGGTTCCGCAGCCGGCGTCGAGGACGGCGCCGCTCAGGCCCTCGAAGATGCGACGGCGCAGGGCGCGCTTCCAGCCGATCTCATAGGGCGCGTCGAGCAGATCGTAAATCGAGGCGATGCGCTCATAGGTCTGGCGGGCGTTGAGATTCCCGGCTTGCATCGTCTGGGACATTGGCGCTCCTTATCGTCACCCGAGTGACCGCGCCTGCCTTAAGAAAATCGGGTGACAGAACGATGAAGGTCTGATTGTTTCCCGCCATGACCTTCAATCTCGCCGGCTTCTGCCTCACGGACAACGCCGCCCGCCGCGCCAAAAAAACGGCGCTGATCCTGACCGACGGCGCGATCGAGACGCGCCTGAGCTACGAGCAATTCGACCTCGCCGTGCGCCGCCTTGCCGCCGGCCTGTCGTCGCTGGGCCTGGCCCCCGGCGCTCGGGTGATGATTCGACGGGGCAACGACCTTTTTTACGTCCTGAGCTTTTTCGCGCTGATCGCCGCCGGGCTGGTCGCCCTGCCCTCCTCCGCCCAGCTCACGCAGGAGGAAGCCGATTTCCTCGTCGCCGATTCCGGCGCGGCCGCCGCGATCTGCTCCACCGGGCTGAGCGTCCGCGGGACGCGAAGTCATCGACGATTCGGAACTCGCCCGCCTTTCCGCTTTTCCGCCGCGCGGTTTCGCCGGCACAACGCCGGACGACCCCGCTTTTCTGATCTACACGTCGGGAACCTCCGACCAGCCCAAGGGCGTGCTCCACGCCCAGCGCGTGATCCTGGGGCGCGCGCCCATGCTCGACCATTGGCTCGGTTTGAGCGAATCCGACATCATGCTGCACGCGGGCGCGATCAACTGGACTTTTACCCTCGGCGTCGGCCTGATGGACCCTTTCGCGAGGGGCGCCTCGGCCGTCCTCTATCATGGCCGCGCCGACGCCCGCGTCTGGCCAAAACTCATCGCCCGCTTCTCCGCGACGATTTTCGCCGCCGTTCCCGGCGTTTTGCGCCAGATGCTGCGCGCGCCCGACTGCACCCCGGAAAATCTGGCGAGCCTGCGCCATGGCGTCGTGGCGGGCGAGGCGCTTGCGCCGGCGCTTCTCGCGCAATGGCGGGAAAGAGCGGGCAAGCCGCTCTATGAGGCGCTCGGGATGAGCGAAATTTCGACCTATATTTCCAGCGGCCCCACCATTCCGACCCGCCCAGGCTCCCCCGGCAAGCCCCAGCCGGGACGGCGGGTGGCCATTTTGCCCCTCGAAGGCGGCGAGGACCCCCTGCCGCCCGGAAAAAGCGGGCTGATCGCCGTCCACCGCTCCGATCCCGGCTTGATGCTTGGCTATTGGCGCCGGCCGGACGCCGAGCGAGAGGTCTTTCGCGGCGAATGGTTCACCGGCGGCGATGTCGCGGAACTCGACGCCGACGGCTATCTCTGGCTGCATGGCCGCGCCGACGACCTGATGAACGCCCAAGGCTATCGCGTTTCACCGGCGGAGGTCGAAGCGATTTTGAGCCACGCGCCGGGCGTGGCCGATGTCGCGGTCGCCGAGCGCAAGGTCCGCGAGGACGTCTCGGTCATCTGCGCCTTCGTCGTTCCGGCGCCGGGCGCTGCGCCCGATGAGGCCGCGCTGCAACGCCATTGCGCCGAACATCTCGCCGCCTACAAGAACCCCAAAAAATACATTTTCGTCGCCGAACTGCCGCGCACCAAAAACGGCAAGATCGCCCGGCGCAACCTGCCGGAGGCGTGGGTGCCGGGCGTTCGGACCTAGCGTTTGACATCCGACGCTTGGCTCCCGTTGGCGAATGCCCCGGAATGGCGGAACGCGGAGGTCTCAAGACGTCGGGGCGCGACCTCGTCCGAGCTGAGCTGCGTCCACACGCAGATCGTCATACGATTTCCGAATGATCCATTCGGAAATCGTATTCCGTTCGCGCGAAAATCCGCCAGCGCTCAAAGGATTTTCGCGCGATGGCGTTTCCGCGGATTGCGAAGCAATCTTGCGGAAACCGTATCATTTCGACATTGGACGATTGCGCGAGGAGGACTATGCTTCATCGGCTCCGACGAGGGAGGTCCATTATGCGCATGCTGATGACGGTCAAATTACCGCAGGAGCCGTTCAATAGCTCCGTTCGCGATGGGTCGGCCGGGACGAAAATCAAGCGCATTCTCGACGAGATCAAACCCGAGGCCGTCTATTTTTCGGAATTTGGCGGCAACCGCGGCGGGATCCTCGTCGTGAACCTCAATGATGCGTCGGAAATTCCCGCGCTGGCCGAGCCATGGTTTCTCACCTTCAACGCTGAAGTCGAATTCCGGATCGCCATGACGCCGGAGGACCTGGCGCGGGCCGGCCTCGAAACACAGGGCAAGAGATGGGGATAGGCTGACCCCGGGAACGAGTGCTTTGCTGGTCTCACCGGCTCCTCCGGCTACGAACCGACAAACGGCCGGCGCCACCGCAAGGCTTGGGAAGAACACTGCTTCCGGCGGAAAGCGGTGGTGGGCCGAAGGACTGGTATACGAGGATGAGCGGTCGAAGCCGCCAGGGGAAGGATGCGCCATTGCGGAAGTTCGGCTTCGCGCATCGGAGATTACGCCGGCGATTTCACGAGTTCAAAAAGTGTTAAGGCGCGCACCGGCGGAATGACGTCTGAAGCGCTCATTCACGGATGCGGCAGCCGCTGCGGCTTTGCCCGTGTTCGCTTCAAAGCAATTGACCTTTGCCGGCTTCCGGCTCCAGACTTGACCTGATCATTGGCGCGAGCGAATTCGCGGCGGCGGCGGACGAAGGCTCCAGGCGACGTCTTCTCGAGGACTCTCATGGCGGAGCGCGACTCGGAAGGGCAAGTTGTTTCAGTGCGCGGCGCGGTGGTGGACCTGCGCTTCGGCGACGGCCGCCTGCCGCCGGTTAACAGCGCCATCGATGTGTTTTGGGATCGTCCCCAGCCGCTGGTCCTCGAAGTTCACAGCCATCTCGACGCGCGCACCGTCCGCGCCATCGCCTTGCAAGCCACCTCCGGCCTGTCGCGCGGCGTCGCGGCGCGCGCCTCATGTGAACCGCTGAAAGTTCCGGTCGGCGAGACCGTGCTCGGCCGGCTGTTCGACGCTTTGGGCCATGTCGGCGATTCCGGCCCGGTCCTGCCCTTCGATACGCCGCGCCGGTCGATTCACCATCCTCCGCCGCGGCTGGAGGACGAAACTTCGGCGACCAAGATTTTCGAAACCGGAATCAAGGTGATCGACCTGCTCAGCCCCCTGGCCCAGGGCGGCAAGGCGGCGATGTTCGGTGGCGCCGGCGTCGGCAAGACCGTGCTGGTGATGGAGCTGATCCACGCCATGGTCGAGAAATATCAAGGCATTTCCGTCTTCGCCGGCGTCGGCGAGCGCTCCCGCGAGGGCCATGAATTATGGACGGAAATGCGCGAATCCGGCGTGCTCGCGCGCACCGTGCTGGTCTATGGCCAGATGAACGAGCCGCCGGGCGCGCGCTGGCGGGCGCCGCTGACCGCGCTGACCATGGCGGAATATTTCCGCGACCAGAAGCATCAGAACGTCCTGCTGCTGATGGACAATATTTTCCGCTTCGTCCAGGCCGGCGCCGAAGTTTCCAGCCTGCTCGGGCGCCTGCCGTCGCGGGTCGGCTACCAGCCGACCCTGGCGAGCGAGGTCGCCGCGTTGCAGGAGCGCATCGCCTCGGCGGCGGGAGCGGCCGTCACCGCCATCCAGGCGGTCTATGTGCCGGCCGACGATTTCACCGATCCCGCCGTCACGACTATTTCCAGCCATATGGACAGCCTCATCATGCTGTCGCGCCAGCTCGCCGCGGAAGGGTTTTATCCCGCCGTCGACCCGCTCGGCTCTTCTTCCGCTCTGCTCGATCCGCTCGTGGTCGGCGAGGCCCATTACCGCCTTGCCGAGCGCGCGCGCGAAATTCTGGCGCGGTTCAAGGATCTGCAGGACATTATCGCCCTGCTCGGGGTGGAGGAGCTGGGCGCGGCCGACCGCCAGATCGTCAGGCGGGCGCGCCGCCTGCAACGTTTCCTCAGCCAACCCTTCGTCGTCACCGAGGCCTTTACCGGGACGGCCGGCCGCAGTGTCGCGCTTTCCGACACATTGGAGGGCTGCCGCGCCATTCTCGATGGCGAAACCGACGACTGGGCCGAAAACTCGCTCTATATGGTGGGAACGCTGGAAGATGCGCGGCGCAAGGAAGCCAAGGCGAAAGCGGAGACCCCCGCATGAGACTGCGCATCGTCACGCCGCTCTCGGTCATCGTCGACGAAGACGGCGTTCTGTCCATCCGGGCGCAGGACGCGAGCGGCTCTTTCGGGCTTCTTCCCGGCCATGCCGATTTTCTGACCAGTCTGACTGTGTCGGTCGTCAGCTGGCGAGGCGCTGACGGGCGGGGGCGGTATTGCGCCGTCCGGCGCGGCGTCCTTTCCGCGAGCGACGGGCGCAACGTGGCCATTGCGACGCGCGAGGCGGTCGCCAGCGACGATCTGGCCACGCTCGACCAGACCGTTCTCGCCCGCTTCCGCGAGGAGAGCGAAACGGAAAAGTCCGAGCGCGTCGATTCGACGCGGCTGCATCTCGCCGCCATCCGACAGATCATGCGCTATCTGCGCCCAGATCGCCGCGAGGGATTTTGAGATGCCCGCGCCGGATGAAGGGGACCCGCTGGTCAAAGCCGCGCAGCGCGACGCCGAACGCGACCGACGCGGGCGCGAGAGCGGCGAACTTTCGGTCGGCCGAAGGCTGGCGCAGATCGGCGTGCTCGGCTGGATGATCGTCACGCCGACGTTGATCGGCCTGTTCCTCGGCCGCTGGCTTGACCGCGTCCTTCATTCCGGGCTGTTCTGGACAGCGCCCCTGCTGCTCGCAGGCCTTGGCCTCGGCTGCTGGTCGGCGTGGAAATGGGTGGAAAAGGCATGAGTTTTGATCCGCCCTTGCTGATGTCGGTTTTGCGCCTCGCCGGCTTCGGTCTGCTCGGGCTTTTCGGCGGCGCGCTCTATTTTTACGCCGTTTGGCGCAGCGCGCGCGCTTTGGCGGGCGGCGCCGGCCTCGTCCGGACGGTCCTTTTCGTTCTCGCCCGCTTCATTCTGCTCGGCGCGCTGCTGGTCTTCGCCAGCCGTCGCGGCGCGGGGCCGCTGCTCGCTGTGGCGGCCGGCGTGCTGGCGGCGCGCTTCGTCATGACGCGCCGCCTGAAGGAGAGCGCGTCATGAACTCTCCGCTCGTCACCCGGACGCTTTTCCATCTGGGCCCCGCTCCGGTCAGCGCGCCGGTCGTCGCGACCTGGGTGATCATGGCGGCCCTGTCTCTGGCCGCCTTTCTCGCCTCACGCCGCCTGCGCCTCCTCCCGGACGCCTTTCAGGCCTTCATCGAAATCCTGGTCGAAAGCGTCGACGCCCAGATCCGCGAGACGATGCGGGTCGAGCCCGCGCCCTATCGCGCTTTCATCGGTTCGTTGTTCCTGTTCATTTTCGCCGCCAACTGGTCGAGCCTCATCCCCGGCGCCGAGCCGCCGACCGCCCATCTGGAGACGGACGCGGCCTTGGCCTTTCTGGTCTTTCTGGCGGTGATCTTTTTCGGCGTGCGCGCCGGCGGCTGGCGGGGCTATCTCAAAACCTTCGCCACGCCGAGCCCGTTGTTGATCCCGCTCAATTTCGTCGAGAGCCTCACCCGGACCTTTTCGCTGCTGGTGCGCCTGTTCGGCAATGTGATGAGCGGCGTTTTCGTCATCGGAATCGTCCTTTCGCTGGCCGGCTTGCTGGTTCCGATTCCGCTGATGGCGCTCGACCTGCTCACCGGCGCCGTTCAGGCCTATATTTTTGCTGTGCTGGCCATGGTTTTCATCGCCGAGGGCCTTGAGCCGCCCGCCTCGGACAAGCTGAAAAAGGAAACCGCATGAACTGGTTGGAGTTTGCAAGCATTATCGGGGCCGCCGTCGCCGTTTCTTTCGGCGCGATCGGCCCCGCCCTGGCCGAAGGCCGCGCCGTCGCCGCCGCCATGGATGCGATCGCCCGTCAGCCCGAGGCGGCCGGCGCCATTTCGCGCACGCTCTTCGTCGGATTGGCGATGATCGAGACCATGGCGATTTATTGCCTGGTCATCGCTCTTCTCCTGCTCTTCGCCAATCCGTTGCTGAAATGACCTTCGACTGGTGGACTTTCGGCCTTCAGACCGTCAATGTCCTGATCCTGATCTGGATTCTCGGACGGTTCTTCTGGCGGCCGGTCGCTGGCCTGATCGAACGGAGGCGGCGGCAGGTCCAGGACCTGCTCGAACAGGCGCGGCGGGATCGCGAGGAGGCGGCGCGGGCTGTGGCCGAAGCGCAAAAGCGCAGCGACGGCTTCGCTCAGGAGCGCGAGGCGATCCTGGCCGCGGCCCGGCAGGAGGCCGCCGCAACCAAACGCGTCCTGCTGGAGCAGGCGCAGGCCGCAGCCGCCCAGGCGCGCGTCGCGGCCGAGGCCGACCTGGCGCGCCTGCGGGAGGACGCCGAGCAGGAATGGGCGGGACAAGCCGGACGGCTCGCGGTCGCGATCGCCGGTCGGCTGGCGGCGCGTCTCGACGGCGCGGCGGTGCGCGCCGCCTTTTTGCGCTGGTTGATCGACAGGCTCTCCGCGCAATCGGAACAGGTCCGCCAGAGCGTCGTCAATGGCGGCGGCGTCGAACTGGTTTCGGCCGCGACGCTCGATGCAGCCGAACAGGCGCAGATCGGCGCGGCGCTGACCTCGGCGCTCGGCGCGACGCCGCAACTGGCGTTCTCCGTCGATCCGGCGCTGATCGCCGGTCTGGAGCTGAAGAGTCCGCATTTCACCTTGAGCAACTCCTGGCGCGCCGATCTCGCCGGAATTCTCGCGGAGCTGACCCATGACCGGCAGAGCTGACAGATGACAGGCGGGACTGAGGCGCGGCCGGAAAAATGGCTGGAGCAGGCTGAGGCGCGGCTCGACCGCGTGGCGCTGGGCCCGCGCGCCGAGGAAATCGGACGGGTCGAGGAAATCGGCGACGGCGTGGTGAAAATTTCCGGCCTGCCGAATGTGCGGCTCGACGAAGTGCTGCATTTCGAGAAGGGAATTTTCGGCTTCGTCCATTCGCTTGACGAGGACTGCGTTCATGGTGTGCTGATCGATCCGGCCGAGACGATCGAGGCCGGCGACGCCGCGCGCGGCTCGGGCGACGTGCTGCGCGCGCCAGTCGGGCCCGGCCTGCTTGGCCGGGTGATCGACCCTTTCGGTCGGCCGCTCGACGGCAAGGGGCCGATCGCGGCGGAACGGCTCGACCCGATCGAACGGCCGGCGCCGGCGATAGTGGAGCGCGATTTCGTCACGCAGCCGGTCCAGACCGGGATTTTCGTCATCGACGCCCTTTTCGCCCTCGGGCGCGGCCAGCGCGAACTGATCATCGGCGATCGTGCGATCGGCAAGACCACTTTGGCGGTCGATACGATCATCAACCAGAAGACCAGCGACATGATCTGCGTCTATGTCGCCATCGGCCAGAAAAGCTCGAGCGTCCGCCGCGCGATCGAGGCGATTTTCGCGCAAGGCGCGCCGGAGCGCTGCATCATCGTGGTCGCCGGCGCCGCCGCGCCGCCCGGCTTGCAATGGATCGCGCCCTTCGCCGGCTTCGCCATGGCCGAATATTTCCGCGATCGCGGCCAGCATGCCCTGGTGGTGGTGGACGACCTCACCAAACACGCCGCCTGCCATCGCGAAATCGCCTTGCTGACCCGCCAGTCGCCCGGCCGCGAGGCCTATCCAGGCGACATTTTCTACGTTCACGCCCGCCTGCTGGAACGCGCCGCCAAACTGTCGCGCGAAAAAGGCGGCGGCTCGTTGACCGCGCTGCCGATCGCGGAAACCGACGCCGGAAATCTCAGCGCCTATATTCCGACCAATCTGATCTCGATCACCGATGGCCAGATCGTGTTCGACGCCCGCCTTTTTCACGAGGGCCAAAAGCCGGCGGTCGACATAGGCCTCAGCGTCAGCCGCGTCGGCGGCAAGACGCAGGCGCCCGCCTTGCGCGAGGCCGCGGCGGCGCTCCGGCTCGATTATGCGCAATTCCTCGAATTGGAAATGTTCACACGATTCGGCGGCATGCCGGACAATCGCGTGCGCGGGCAATTGACCCGCGGCGCGCGCATCCGGGCCATGCTCAGCCAGCCGCAGCATTCGCCGCTCAGCCTTGTTGAGGAAATCGGGCTGGCGGCCGCCGCGCAGACGGGCGCGCTCGATGCTCTGCCGCTGGAAAGATTTCCGTCTTTTCGGGCCGGCCTGCGCGCCGCGCTCGAACGTGATGCGGCGGCGGCGGTCGCCCAGATCGGTTCCTCGGGCGTCATGTCCGGCGCTGCGGCGCAGGCCCTTCAGGCGGCGCTGCGTCGCCATGCGCGAGAATGCGGCGCGGCGCCATGAGCGACAGGCTTGCTGACGTCCGCGCGCATATCGAAAGCGTGCGCCAACTGGGACAGGTCTTCAACGCCCTGCGCGGCCTTGCCGCCGCGCGCGCACAGACCGCGCGCAACCAGCTCGTCGCGGTGGACGCCTATGCGCGGACCATCGCCGCCGCCATCAGTCGGGCGCTGGCCCTGGCGCCGGGCGGGATGGAGCCGGACTTCCCACGCGGGCCCGGGCGAACCGGACTCGTCGTCTTCGCCGCAGAACAGGGTTTTGCCGGCGCCTTGAGCGAACGGATTCTGTCCTCGCTTGGCGCGGCGCTGGCCACGGACGAATTGTTTCTGGTCGGCGCGCGCGGCGCCGATGTCGCCGCCCACCAGGGCGTCAAGCCGTTCTGGACCTGCGCCGCCGCGGCGCATGGCGCGGGCGCTCCCAAATTGGCCGACCGCATCGCCGAGGCGCTATTCGCCCGGCTGGCCGCGGGAAAGATCGCTCGCCTCGACGTCGCTTTCACCAACTGGACCGCTGGACGCGGATTTGAAGTGACCCGGCGTCGGCTGTTTCCCCTCGATCCCGAGCTTTTCGTCCTGCCCGGCGACGGCGAACCGCCTTTGGTCCAGCTCGCGCCGGAGACATTGCTGCGCGACCTCGCCGCCGATTACCTGCATGCCCAGCTGTGCCAGGCGGCGCTCCATGCTTTCGCCGCGGAAAACCAGGCGCGGATGGAGGCGATGACCGCCGCGCGCCGGCAGGTCGACGACAAGCTGAAACTCTTGCGCGCCGACGAGCGTCGGGTCCGGCAGGAGGAAATCACCGACGAAATCATCGAACTCTCCTCCGGCCAGATCGCGGCGCAACAGCAATCGCTGCGACGTTCGAGGTCATCGCGATAAATTGCAAGTTGGCGGACGCAAATCGCCAGGGTCGGAAGCCAGATCGAGAGGAGTCATAGCGCGCGCAAACAGCAGCTTGATGGACGAAGACCGTTTCTGGCAAAGCTTGGCCATATCGCAAATGTCCGCCTTTCCTGGTTCCTGCCGACCTTCGGGACATGATTGGACTTCGCCCGGAGTCGCCGTCGGCAGAGCAACTCTCGAACTGCGGCAATGGGTCACGAGCGCTGGCTCGTTTCGCTATCGGAGCGTCCGCTGTTTTTCGCCACGAGCCGTCGAGCTTCGCCAGCTGAATCGCAGGCCTTTCGCTTTTGTCGGTCATCCGTGGCATAGTCCGCGCCGATGCAAGCCGAATCGCAGCGCCAATCCTGGCTCAGATTCCTGAGGGACCCCAAGCTCGCGCTGATGCTGGCGCTGGGCTTTTCTTCCGGCCTGCCCTTCCTGCTGGTCTTCTCCACCCAGTCGGCGTGGCTGCGCGAGGCCGGCGTCTCCAAGCAGCACATCGGGCTGATGAGCTGGGTCGCTTTGGCCTATTCGTTCAAATTCCTGTGGGCGCCCCTGCTCGACCGCTATGACGCGCCCGGACCCGGCCGTCTGCTGGGCCGCCGGCGCGGCTGGATGGCCCTGACCCAGTTGGGCGTCGCCGTTTGCCTCGCGGGTTTGGCCTTCGGCGATCCCGCCCATCGCCTGGCCTGGACGATCGTCTTCGCCTTCTGCCTCGGCTTTTTTTCGGCGACCCAGGACATCATGATCGACGGCTGGCGCATCGCCATCGCCCCCCCGGAAGACCAGGGCGAAATGTCGGCGGCGAGCCAGATCGGCTATAAATTCGCCATTCTCTGCGCCGGCGCCGGCGCGCTCTATCTTGCGCAATTTGTCAGCTGGCGCGCGGCCTATCTCGCCATGGCCTGCCTGATGGCCGTCGGCCTGTCCGCGACCCTGCTGGCGCCCGAGCCCCGCGCTCATATCGTCACCGGGCCGGAGCGCCATATCAACGTCATCGCCGCCTATCGCGATCCACTCAAGGATTTTTTCCGCCGCAACGGCCGCTTCGCCTTGCTGTTCCTGGCCCTGCTTTCGATCTACCGCCTGCCGGATTTTTTGTCCGGCGTCATGGCCAATCCGCTCTATATCGACCTCGGCTTCACCAAGGCCGACATCGCCAATGTGACCAAGCTTTTCGGTTTCTGGGTCGGGCTTGGCGGCATTTTCGCCGGCGGCGCGGCGGTGACCCGCTTTGGCCTGATGCCCTCGCTGCTGATCGGCGGGATCGCCGCCAGCGCCTCCCATCTCGCCCTTGCCGCGCTCGCCGCGCGCGGGGCCGACATAAGCATGCTGACGCTCTCGGTCTGCGTCGAGAATTTCGCCGGCGGCTTCGCCGGCACCGCGCTGATCGCCTTCATGTCCTCGCTGACCTCGCCGCTTTACGCCGCCGCGCAATATGCTCTTCTTTCGTCGCTTTACGCCCTGCCCGGCAAATTGCTCGGCGGACTGTCAGGCTATGCGGTCGCGGCTTTCGGCTATCCGGCCTTTTTCGTCGCCACCTCCTGTATCGGCATTCCGGTCGCGGCGATCTGTCTCGCGGTCTGGCGGGTCCAGGCGCGACAGACCGCCGCTCCGGGCCAGCCCGAAGCCGCCTAGCGCATATTCCCGAAAAGTGGTTCCGGTTTTCGGAAAAGAATATGCGCAAAACTAGAAAATCAAAATCAAGGGAATGCGCCCATGAACGAGTTGCTTTCCAAGGTCCTGACCGTCGCCACAAAACCCTTTGCCGACCAGCGCCCCGGCACCTCCGGCCTGCGCAAGAAGACCAAAGTCTTCCAGCAGCCGCATTATCTCGCCAATTTCGTGCAGTCGATCTTCGCGTCGCTTGAAGGTTTCGAGGGCAAGATCCTGGTGGTCGGCGGCGACGGCCGGTTTTTCAACCGCGAGGCGATCCAGATCGTCATCCGCATCGCGGCGGCCAACGGTTTCGGGGAAATCCTGGTCGGACGCGGCGGCATCCTCTCGACGCCGGCCGCCTCGGCGGTGATCCGCGCCGAAAAGGCTTTTGGCGGCATCGTGCTCTCCGCCAGCCACAATCCCGGCGGGCCGGACGCCGATTTCGGCATCAAATACAACATTTCCAACGGCGGCCCCGCGCCGGAAAAGATCACCGACGCGATTTTCGCCCATAGCACGACCATTCACAGCTATAAAATCGTCGAGGCGCCGGACGTCGATCTCGATCGCTTAGGCGAAACCCGCGTCGGCGGCGCGAACGTGCGGATCATCGATCCGGTCGCCATCTATCTTGCCCTGATGGAAAGCCTGTTCGATTTCCCCGCCATCGCGCAAATGTTCAAGAACGGGTTCCAGTTTAAGTTCGATGCGATGAGCGCGGTCACCGGGCCCTACGCCAGGGCGATTTTCGAAGACGCGCTCGGCGCGGCGCCCGGCAGCGTGATGAACGGCGAGCCCCTGCCCGATTTCGGCCATCACCATCCCGACCCCAATCTGGTCCACGCCAGACACCTTTACGACCTCGCCATGTCGGGCGCCGCGCCCGATCTCTGCGCAGCCTCGGACGGCGACGGCGACCGCAATCTGGTGATCGGGCGCGGCCAGTTCGTCACCCCTTCGGATTCTTTGGCAATCATCGCCGCCAACGCCCACCTGGCGCCAGGATACAAGGGCGGGATCGCGGGAGTCGCCCGCTCCATGCCGACCAGCCTGGCCGCCGACCGGGTCGCGGAAAAGCTGAAAATCGGCATGTATGAGACGCCGACCGGCTGGAAATTCTTCGGCAACCTGCTCGACGCCGGAAAAGTCACGATCTGCGGCGAGGAAAGCGCGGGCGCCGGCTCCAATCATGTCCGCGAGAAGGACGGCCTCTGGGCCATTCTGATGTGGCTGAATATTCTCGCCGCCCGCAAGCACAGCGTGAAGGAGATCGTGCGCGCCCATTGGGCGGAATTCGGCCGGAACTATTATGCGCGCCACGATTACGAGGAAGTGGCGAGCGAGGGCGCCGAGGCTTTGGTCGCGGACTTGCGCGCGAAATTGCCGGGCCTCGCTGGCCAAAGCTTTGGCGCGCTCAAGGTCGAGGCGGCGGACGATTTTTCCTATGTCGATCCGGTGGACGGTTCGGTGTCGAAAAATCAGGGCCTGCGCATTCTTTTCGCGGACGGCTCGCGCATCGTTTATCGCCTGTCCGGCACCGGCACGGCGGGGGCGACCTTGCGCGTCTATCTCGAGCGTTACGAGCCCGACCCGGCCAGGCACGATCTCGAAACCCAGGACGCGCTCGCCGACCTCATCGCCTGCGCCGAAAACATCGCCGAAATCCGCCGCCATACGGGGCGCGAAAAACCGAGCGTCATCACCTGACGTTTTGACGCAGCCCCGGAGGGCCGCTGGCCGTTAACGCTCCGTTAACAAATCGGCCTTGCCTTTATACTCATTCTGAGTATATGTAGGATGTGTGAAAGGGAGCCGAAGCAGGCGTGCGTTTCTTCGGCTCTTTTGTTTGCTTTAGTTATGCTCAAAGTGAGCATAATATCGGGTGAGCGTCATGCAGTGTATCGTGCCTTCTCAAATCCCCGCGGCGGCGCCGGTCCAGCCGAGCCCCGCCGCCTTGCGCCATGGCGCCGTCCCCATGCCCGTTCTGGCGTGGACGCCGGAAGTCGCCCGCGAAACCGCGCATCTCTATGACAAGGTCAGGACGGTCATCCCGCCGATCGAATGGCCGTTCCACGCGCCCTATGTGAAGGCGATCAACGACCTGAAAAAAGAGCGCAACGCCGTCATTCTGGCGCATAATTACCAGACGCCGGAAATCTACAGTTGCGTCGCCGACGTGGTCGGGAACTCGCTGCAGCTCGCCCGGATCGCCAGCCAGTCCGACGCCGACGTCATCGTGCAGGGCGGCGTCCATTTCATGGCTGAAACCTCCAAGATTCTCAGCCCGGACAAGACCGTGCTGATCCCCGATTCCCGCGCCGGCTGCTCGCTCGCCGCCTCGGTCGCCGGCGCCGACATCCGCGCTCTGCGCCGCGAATATCCCGGCGTTCCGATCGTCGCCTATGTCAACACTTCGGCCGAGGTGAAGGCGGAGGTGGACATCTGCTGCACCTCGGCCAATGCGCTGAAAGTGGTCGAAAGCTTGGGAAGCGACCGGGTCATCATGGTTCCCGACCGTTTTCTGGCCGCCAATGTCGCGCGCCAGACCAAGGTGAAGATCATTGCGTGGCATGGCGCCTGCGAGGTGCATGAGCGCTTCACGCCGGAGGAATTGCTGCGCTATCGCGAGGACGACCCCTCGATCAAGCTGATCGCCCATCCCGAATGCCCGCCGGAAGTGGTCGAAATCTGCGACTTCTCCGGTTCGACCGCGGCGATGATCGATTACGTCAGGACGCGCCAGCCCAAGCGCGTGCTGCTGGTCACCGAATGTTCGATGGCCGACAATGTCGCGGCGGAAAATCCGGGGGTGAATTTCGTGCGCCCGTGCAATCTCTGCCCGCATATGAAGCGCATCACGCTGCCGAAAATCCTCGACAGCCTGGTCCATATGCGCGCGGAGGTCGTCGTCGATCCCGTCCTCGCCGCCCGCGCCCGCCGCTCGGTCGAGCGCATGATCGAATTGAAGTGAGGGATCGCTCCCTCTCCGGTTAGACATGGGGCGGGGGCGTCGGCGCAATGGCGAAACCTGACATTCTCATCGTCGGCGGCGGATTGGCCGGCCTGTTCTGCGCGCTGAAACTGGCGCCGCTGCGCGTCGCCGTGCTCGCCGCCGCGCCGCTCGGCGAAGGCTCGTCCTCGGCCTGGGCCCAGGGCGGCGTCGCCGCGGCGATCGCCGAGGGCGACAGCCCGGAGCTTCACGCCAGGGATACGGTCGGCGCCGGCGCCGGCATTGTCGATGAAGACGTCGCCCTGGCGGTCGCGCGCGAGGCGGGCGCGCGGGTGGACGATCTGCTGCGCTTCGGCGCGCCCTTCGACCGCGACGCCGAAGGGCGTCTGGCGCCCTCGCGCGAAGCCGCCCATTCGGCGCGGCGCATCGTGCGGGTGAAGGGCGACGGCGCCGGAACGGCCATCATGCAGGCCCTGATCGCTCAAGTTCGCCGCGCGCCCTCGATAACAGTCCATGAAAACCTCGTCGCCGAGGATCTGATCGTCCAGTCCGGACGCGTCGCCGGCGTTTACGCGCGCGACGCCTCGGGCGCCCTCCATGCTTTCCCCGCTCGCGCGACCGTGCTCGCCAGCGGCGGAATCGGCGGGCTTTACGCCGTCACCACCAATCCGCCCGAGGCGACCGGCGCGCCGCTCGCTTTTGCGGCAAGGGCCGGCGCCCGGGTCGCCGACGCCGAATTCGTGCAATTCCATCCGACCGCCATCGACATCGGCCGCGACCCGGCGCCGCTGGCGACCGAAGCCTTGCGCGGCGAGGGCGCGATCCTGATCGATCGAAAAGGGCGCCGCTTCATGCCCGATCTCCACAAGGACGCGGAACTCGCCCCGCGCGATGTGGTGGCGCGCGGCGTTTTTGCCGAAATCGCCGCCGGGCGCGGCGCCTTTCTCGACGCCACCCAAGCCGTCGGCGCCGCTTTTCCGGAAAAATTCCCCAATGTCGCCGCCGCCTGCCGCTCGGCGGGAATCGACCCCGCGCGCCAGCCGATCCCGGTCGCCCCGGCCGAGCATTACCACATGGGCGGATTGTGGACGGACGGCCACGGCCGGACCTCGCTGCCCGGCCTGTGGGCGGCGGGCGAGGTCGCCTCGACCGGCCTGCATGGGGCCAACCGCCTCGCTTCCAATTCCCTGCTCGAAGCCGTGGTTTACGGCGACCGCGTCGCCCGCGACGTCGCCGCCGCGCTTCCCCGTTTGCCGGCGCCCCAACCCGCGCCCGTAATCGACCGGCCGGCGCGGCCCGACCCCGAAGCCGCAGCGAAGTTGCGGCAGATCATGTCCCGCCATGTCGGCGTGCTGCGCGACGCCGCGGGCTTGCGCGAAGCCCTTCGCGCCTTGAGCCGACTGCGCGACCGCGCGATCGCGGAAGGCTCGATCGACCTGCGCAACCGCGCCGAGGCCGCTGTTCTGATCGCGGCCGCCGCATATCTTCGCCGCGAAAGCCGGGGCGGCCATTTCCGCAAGGATTTTCCCGCCTCCGACCCGGCGCTGGCGCGCCGCTCGTTCATCACCCTTGACCAAGCCCTGCGCGTGGCGCGCGGCGCCGTCACCCCGGAGGCGGCATGAACCTCCCCGAACTCAGCCTCCATCTGGTGGAAAAAGCCGTGCGCGCTGCTCTGGCGGAAGACCTCGGCCGCGCCGGCGACATCACCTCGCAGGCGACCATTCCCGCCTCGGCCCAGGCAAAAGCGGTGATCGCCGCGCGCCAAAAACCGGGCGTCCTCGCCGGCCTCGACCTCGCCCGCAAGGCTTTCGAACTGGTCGATCCCGCTTTGCGATTCGAACCGGCCGCGCGCGACGGCGATTTTTTCGCGCCCGGCGCCGTTCTTGCCCGAATCGAGGGGCCGGCGCGCGGCATTCTCGCCGGCGAGCGGGTCGCTCTGAATTTTCTCGGCCGGATGTGCGGGATCGCCACCCTGACCTCGCATTACGCCGAGGCCGTCGCCCATACCAATGCGCGCATCTGCTGCACCCGGAAAACCACGCCGGGCCTGCGCGCCTTTGAGAAATATGCGGTGCGCTGCGGCGGCGGCGTCAACCATCGCTTCGGCCTCGACGACGCCGTGCTGATCAAGGACAACCATGTCGCCGTCGCCGGCGGGACGGTCCCGGCCTTGCGCGCGGCAAAAGCCTTTGTCGGCCATCTGGTCAAGATCGAGATCGAGGTCGACACGCTCGACCAGTTGCGCGAGGTTCTGACCGAGGGCGCCGACGCCGTGCTGCTCGACAATATGAGCCCGGCGCAATTGCGCGAGGCGGTGGCGATCATCGGCGGCCGGATGGTCGCCGAGGCCTCGGGGGGCATTGATCTCGGCGGCCTGAAGCAAGTGGCCGAGACCGGCGTGGACCTGATTTCGTCGGGCGCGCTCACCCATTCCGCGCCGGTGCTGGATCTTGGCCTGGATATCGAAATCCAATGACCCGTCCTTGCCCTCGGGGCGTAAAAAGGCCATCTTCTTCGCATCCATCATGAATGAACGCGCGACTCGCGGCGCGTTATCGAAAGTCCGGTTTCGTGAATCTCAAATTCGTTTCCGTCCGCAAGAGCGCCCTGCGCGGCCTGGTCCTTTCCCTCGCGCTGCTGCCGCTTGCCAGCCAGGCGCGCGAGACCGACGCGGTTTCCGAGCCTTTCGAGGTCGGCGACAGCCCGTCCGGCAATTATCTTTCCGCGCGCGTCGCCGAAGCCGAACATGACACTTTCGCGGCCTCGACCTTCTTCCGCGAGGCCTTGCGCGCCGACCCGCGCAATCCCGACCTGATCCAGGGCGCCTTTGTCGCGACCCTCGCCAATGGCGACATGGAGGCCGCGGACGCGCTGGCGCGCGAGATCATGCAGCGCGACCCGCACAATGCTTCCGCCCGTCTCACCCTGACCGTGCACGATTTCAGGAACAGGAGCTTTGCGGCGGCGCGGACGCTGCTCAACGCCGGCGGCGCCGGCAAGGGCGATCTCACCACCATCCTGCTCACCGCCTGGAGCTATATCGGCTCCGGCGACGTGAAAAAGGCGATCGCCGCCATCGACTCCTTGAGCGATCCGACCTTCGCCGTGTTCCGCGACTTCCATGCCGGGCTGATGCTCGATGTCGCGGGCAAGACCGAGGAGGCCGGGGCGCGGCTCAAGGCGGCCTATGACGGCGACCAGAGCACCTTGCGCCTGGTCGACGCCTATGGCCGCAATCTGGCGCGCCGGGGCAAGATCGACGAGGCGAAAAAGGTTTTTGGCGACTTCAACAAGCTTCAGCCGCACAATCCGATCATCGAGGCCGCGCTCGCCGATCTCGCGGCGGGCCGGAAGCTCGAACCGATGGTCAAGGACGCCCGCGGCGGCGCTGCGGAAGTTCTTTACGGCCTCGGCGCCTATGGCCTGGGCGCGGCGGAGAGCCGGCCCGGCGACGCGGTCGCGGCGATCGTCTTCCTGCGGCTGGCGCTCGAACTTAGCCCCCAGAACGCCTTGGCGCTCGACACGCTCGCCGAGGCTTATGGCAAGCTGAAGCAGTATGATTCGGCGATCGAAATCTACGATCAGGTTCCCAAGTCGAGCTCACTGCGGGTCGCGAGCGAGATTCGCGTCGCCCTGCTGTATGCCGCCATGGGCAAGGCGGACGAATCGGCCAAGCAATTGCGCGGCATCGTCAAGCAACATCCCGACAATGTGGACGCGGTTTCGGCGCTCGCCGACGTGTTGCGCTCGCAGAAGAAGTTCCAGGAATCGGCCGACGCCTATACCCGCGTTCTGGCGCTGACCGCGCCCGACGACAAAAGCCGCTGGGCGATCTATTATTTCCGTGGCGTCGATTACGAGCGCGCGAAGGAATGGAGCAAGGCCGAGCCCGACCTGAAAGAGGCGCTCAATCTATACCCCGAGCAGCCCATGGTGCTGAACTATCTCGGCTATTCATGGGTCGACCAGGGCGTCCATCTCGACGAGGCCTTCAAGATGCTGCGCCGCGCGGTCGAACTGGAGCCGGAGGACGGCTATATCGTCGATTCGCTCGGCTGGGCCTATTACAAGCTCGGCCGCTACGACGAGGCGGTGAAATATCTGGAGCGCGCCGTCGATCTCAAGCCGGGCGATCCGACCATCAACGAACATCTCGGCGACGCCTATTGGCGCGTGGGCCGCAAGCTCGACGCCGGGTTCCAGTGGAACCACGCGCGCGACCTGAAACCGGACCCCGAGGATCTGCCCAAGATCCTGGGCAAGATCGCGAAAGGCCTGCCCGACGCCCCGCAGCAGACCGAAAGCCACGATCCTCCTGCGAACGCTCCCGCCGATATCGCCGGCAAGGGCGGCTGACGCGCCAGCCCGCATGGCTCACGCTCAAGCCGCGTCATTCGCCCTGGCGCAGCGCAGCGAGGAGGGCGGTGTCGAAATAGCGCGTCCATTCGACAATCTTGAAGTTTTCCCACCTCAGGCGATCGACGCCTTCGAGTTCGACCACCGCGCCGCTGCCGCGGTTTTTCACCTTCATACGCCAGGACATGTACGACATGCGCGGCATGTGGACGACCAGGTCGTCGATCTCGAAACCAACGATCTCGAGATCGACGTCGAAAGCGCGCCAGGCTTGGCGGATTTCGTCCTTGCCGACCCTGACCCCGGCGGCGGGGATCAGGTCGCGCGACCCGATCAGGCGATAGATGGCGTTGTCGGCGAAGAAGAAAAGCCCGGGCTCGTTGTCGCCCCGGGCCCGTCGGCCATAAATATCGCGGGCGAGAGCGAGATATTGTTCATGCGTCAGCCCATCCAGCAGCTTTTTCGTATCGTTCATTTTGCAAATTTTGTTTGACCAAATCGAATGACGAATGCGCGCGGAGCCGGCTCGGCCGCAAAAGGATGCGCCCTGCCCCAATGCGGGAGGACATTCCACCTATACTTTATACGCAAGAATTCGAAAGTTTGAAGTGAAATCCCCGGCGGGCCCGGGCCGCGAGTTGAAAGGTCGGCCGCCATCGCCTAAACAGGCGGCAAACGAGGCCCTTCATGAATGTTCTCCTCATCGGCTCCGGCGGGCGCGAACATGCGCTCGCCCTGGCGCTGGCCAAAAGCCCGCTGCTCGGCCGCCTGTTCGTCGCCCCCGGCAATCCCGGCACGGCGCAGGTCGCGCGCAATGTCGCGCTCGACGCCGGCGATTTCGCGAAAGTTATCGCCTTTTGCCGGGCGGAGGCGATCGGCCTCGTCGTGATCGGCCCGGAACAGCCACTCGTCGATGGCTTGGTCGATGCGCTGGAAGCGGCGGGAATCAAGGCTTTTGGGCCGAGCAAGGCGGCGGCGCGGCTGGAAGGCTCCAAGGGTTTCACCAAGGACCTCTGCGCCAAATATCACATCCCGACCGGCTGCTATGGGCGCTTCGCCGACAAAGACCGGGCGCTGGCCTATGTGCGTGAAAAAGGCGCGCCGATCGTGGTCAAGGCGGACGGCCTCGCCGCCGGCAAAGGCGTGGTCGTCGCCGTGACGCTCGAACAAGCCGAACAGGCGGTCGACGCGCTCTTTTCCGGCTCCTTCGGCGCGGCGGGCGCCGAAGCGGTGATCGAGGAATGGCTCGATGGCGAGGAAGCCTCGTTTTTCGCGCTGTGCGACGGCGAGAAGGCGGTCGCCTTCGCCTCCGCCCAGGACCACAAGCGCGTCGGCGACGGCGACCACGGACCCAACACCGGCGGCATGGGCGCCTATTCCCCCGCGCCGGTGATGACGCCCGAGATGAGCGCGCGGGTGATGCGCGACATCGTCGAGCCGACCGTCACGGCGATGAAGGCCGAGGGCTGTCCGTTCAAGGGCGTCCTGTTCGCCGGACTGATGATCGGCAAGGATGGTCCCAAACTCATCGAATACAACACCCGCTTCGGCGATCCGGAATGCCAGGTCATGACGGCGCGGCTCGAGGATGATCTGCTCGGTCTGCTGCTCGCCTGCGCCGAAGGCCGCCTGCCGCAAGATGTGCGTCTATCCGGGCAGACAGCCTTGACCGTTGTGCTCGCGGCGCGCGGCTATCCCGGAACGCCCCTCAGGGGCGGACGGATCGAGGCCATCGACGAGGCGGAAAAAATCCCCGGCGTCCGCGTCATCCACGCCGGCACGAAAATGGAAGGCGGCCAGCTCGTCGCCAATGGCGGCCGCGTGCTCAATGTCGTCGCTCTCGCCGACAGCGTCGCGGACGCCCAGGCCCTCGCCTATCGCGGCGTGGACGCCATTCGCTTCCCCGACGGCTTCTGCCGCCGCGACATCGGCTGGCGGGCGATCAGGCGCTGAAGCGCTCCCGCCATTCGGCCAAGACGATCGGCCAAGACGACATGTTTTGGGTTGCGCCGCGTTTGCCGCGAAAAAGGCGGCGCGACACGAATTCAAATTCCCGATTTTTTTTCGCCCTGGCTGCATCCCGCAGCTCCAAATTCTATCGACAAGCCGAATAAATGAATATACGAATATAAACATTCGGGAAATGGCTTATCCCCGTTCGCTTCAGCGGCATCGAACGGGTTGAGGGCCCGTTTCGCGCCGCTTGCGGTCGTGGGCGGGGGGATGTGGGCGACAATGACAAACCTGGGGAGGCTGTGATGGCGGCGTTGTTTTCTGACGACTGGATGGTTGATTTCGGCAATGCGTGGAACGACGAGCCTGGTCTGGGGGACGCGTTGGCGAAGATCGGGTTCAATTCGGTGATCGCGTACGGGTTTGACAACGAGGATCAGCCGCGCGGGATGATCAAGGTCGAGAACGGCTATGTTGTGGAGGCTGGGGCGTTCAAGGGCCAGGCTTTGAACTGGGACTTGCGGGCGAACCCGGCGAACTGGGAGAAGTGGTGTTCGAGCGGGATCGGGATGATGGGTCTTGGACTGGCCTATACGTCGGGCAAGATCAAGTTCAAGGTTGGCGACTATGGCGCGATGGTCAAGAACCCCGCGATGGCCGGGCCTTTCATCAAGAGTTTCGAAGTGATGGGAAAGGTTCCGCGCGGTTGAATCCCGATCGGCTGCGGAACAGCCGCGGCCGTTTTGGCGCTCGTTGAGTGAAGGACAAGCGCGGTTATGCTTTCCCTGCTGGTCAGAACCCTGCCGATATTGTTTGCCGCCGTTCTCGGCGGCCTGGTTGCGTCATGGGTGGTGAGCGGGCGCGCGCCGCCCGACGAGGGTTTGCCGGGCTATCCGCCGATGCCGGTGGTGAGCGCGCCGCTGGTTGAGGCGACGGCGATGGAGACGGCGTCGCGCTACAAGCTCGGCGGGGTTGTGGAGGCGCGCGAGGTTGTGCGTCTGACGGCGCAGCAGCCGGGGCGGGTGGCCTTCATTGCCGGGCGGGAGGGCGACCGGGTTGGCGCCGGGACGATCGTGGTTGCGCTCGACGACGACGCGCTGAAGCCGGAATATCGTTCGGCCTGGGCGTCGCTGGGCGGGGAGATGGCGGCGCAGCAGAACGCGCAGACCCAGCTTTACCAGAAGCTTTACGGCTTCCATCAGCCGACGATGGGCGGGCCGGGCTATGACGCCTATGAGCGCGCGTTCACGCCGTTCTACAACATGTTCCAGAACTTCATGGGCTCCAACGCGCCGGCGATGGGTTCGCCGCCGATGATGACCCAGGATCAGGCGGGGACTTCGCCTTCGGCGGTCAACAACGCGCGGGCCGACTACGAGCGCCAGCAGGCGGGGCTGGTGGCGGCGCAGTCGCGGCTTGACGCGCTCGACCAGCGCCTGCGCGACCGGCGCTCGGTGGCGCCCTATGCGGCGGTGATCATGGCGCGTCATGTGCGGGTAGGCGACGTGGTCCAGCCTGGCCAGCCGCTGGTCGATCTGGCCGATCCCGACCAGCTTGACCTGCGGGTCGAGGCTCCGGCCGATCTGGCGCTGAACCTGAAGATCGGCGACAAGCTGCCGGTGAGCCTTGACCGCGGCAATGTCTGGGCGGTGGTGTCGCAGATCTTCCCTGGCGCCAACCAGGCCCAGCACACGGTGACGATCAAGGCGGCTTTGCCGCCGGGGGTGGCGGCGGCTCCGGGCATGTATGGGCAGGCGTGGATCGCCGAGCCCGGCGGCGGCGGGGAGCAGGCCACGGCGCCGAGCATTCCGCGCTCGGCCATCGTCTATCGCGGGTCTCTGCCCGCGGCCTTCGTCGTCAACCCCGACGGGACGGCGGAGATGCGCATCCTTCGGCTGGGCGATACGGCGGGCGACCGGGTTGCGGTGCTGTCCGGCCTGAGGATCGGCGAGCAGGTGGTCGCGCATCCGGCTCCCGACCTGAAGTCCGGCGATCCCCTCACGATGCGGCGCTGAGGCGGAAAAGGCTTGAGCCAATGACCGAAACCGCCGCGCACGAAGCCGCCCATCCGAATGGGGAGCGTCGCCCGCATCGCGCCAAGCTGGGCTTCGCCGGGCGGGTGGCCCGGGCCTTTATCGAATCGCCGCTGACGCCGCTGCTGCTGATGGCGTTTTTCCTGATCGGCCTGCTCGGCATGGCGATCACGCCGCGCGAGGAAGACCCGCAGATCTCGGTGCCGATGGTGGACATTTTCGTCGCCTATCCGGGGGCGGCGGCGAGCGAGGTGGCCAATCTGGTGTCGGAGCCGCTGGAGCGGCTGATGTCCGAGCTTCCGGGCGTCAAGCATGTCTATTCGATGTCGCGCGACGGCCTGTCGATGGTCACGGTGCGCTTCGAGGTCGGCGAGCAGATGGAGCCTTCGCTGGTCAAGCTGTACAACAAGCTCTATTCGAACATGGACCTGATCCCCAAGGGCGTGATGCAGCCTTTGGTCAAGCCCAAGAGCATCGACGACGTGCCGGTGGTCACGGTGACGCTCAGTTCGTCGAAGCTGGATCTGGTTCAGCTGCGCAAGCTGGGGCTCGACGCGCTTCAGCGCTTCAAGGCGCTGGCCGACACCGGCCAGAGCTTTGTGGCGGGCGGCAGCCGGGAGCAGGTGCGCATCGACGTCGACCCGCCGCGCATGTCCTCGCACAAGGTGACGCTGAGCCAGATCGCGCAGGCGGTGGGGGCGGCCAACCAGCGCGTTCCCGGCGGCGACATCGTGGACGGCGGCAAGTGGTTCAACATCTATACCGGCGACTTTCTGGCCACGGTCGCCGACGTGGAGAATCTGGTCATCGCGGTGGACAAGGACCGGCCGGTGTTCCTGCGCGACATCGCCAATGTGAGCCATGGCGAGTCGGAGACCAAGAGCGTCGTGGACAACAGCGTGCGCGACGCGGACGGGGGCTTTGCGACGGCGCCCGCGGTGACGGTGGCGGTGGCCAAGAAGCATGGCTCCAACGGCATTGTGGTGGCCAATGAGCTGATCCGCGAACTCGACGCGATGAAGGGCCGGCTGATTCCGGATTCGGTGACGGTGACGGTGACGCGCGACTATGGCGAGACGGCGCAGGACAAGGTCACCCATCTGATCATGAAACTGTTCATCGTCTCGGCGCTGGTGACGATTCTGGCGCTGCTGACGATGGGGCCGCGCCCGGCGATGATCGTGATGATCACCATTCCGGCGACTCTGCTGATGTCGATCGCGGTGGCCTATGTGCTGAAGTTCACCATCAACCGCGTGTCGATGTTCGCTCTGGTGTTCGCCATCGGCATTCTGGTGGACGACGCCATCGTGGTGGTGGAGAACATCTACCGGCGCTGGCTGGAGTCGGGACGCACCTCCGACCGGATCACGGTCGAGGCGGTGGACGAGGTCGGCAATCCGACCATTCTGGCGACCTTCACCGTGGTGGCGGCGCTGCTGCCGATGGGCTTCGTCAGCGACATGATGGGCCCCTACATGCTGCCCATCCCGGTCTTGTCCTCGGCGGCGATGATCTTCTCGCTGTTCGCCGCCTTCGTCTTCGTGCCCTGGCTGGCGGCGCGGGTGAAACCGAGCATGTCGGCGCTGAGGCGCGCCGCCGAGGCCGAGCACCGTCAGGCCGCCGCCATCGGCCGCTGGTACGGCTCGATCATCGAGCCGATCGCCAACAACAAGCTGGTGGGCTATCTTGTCCTGTTCGCCATCATCGCCGCGATGCTCGGCGCGGTGTCGATGTTCATGTTCAAGGCGGTGGCGTTCAAGATGCTGCCCTATGACAACAAGTCCGAGATGCAGGTCGTGATCGACATGCCGGAGGGGACGGACCTGTTCGTGACCGCCAATCTCGCCCATCAGCTGGGCGCGGAGCTGCGCCGGATCCCCGAGGTCACGGCGTTCCAGACCTATGTCGGGACGTCCTCGCCGTTCAACTTCAACGGTCTGGTGCGCCATTACTTCCTGCGCGGCGAACCGTGGCAGGGCGACATAGCGGTGCAATTGCTCGACAAGGAGAAGCGCAGCCGCTCCAGCCACGACATCGCGCTTTACGTGCGCCGGGTTCTGGGGCCGATCGCGGCGGCGTCCGGCGCGCGGCTGACGGTGGCCGAGGCGCCGCCCGGGCCGCCGGTGCTGGCGCCGGTGGTGATCGAGCTTTACGGCCCGACGCCCGAGATCCGCCGCCAGGTGGCGCGCGACCTGATCGGCATCCTGCACAAGACGCCGCATCTGGCCGACATCAACACCTTCATGGAGGCGCCGCACGACAATATCGAGTTCGAGGTGGACCGGCTGCGCGCGGCGATGTTCGGGGTGTCGGTGGAGGACATCAACCGCGAGGTGGTGATGGCGACCGGCGGTTTTGAGGCCGGGCCGTTCCAGCGCATCCGCAATCTCGAACAGGCGGTGATCGTGATTCAGACGCCGATGGCGACGCGCGGCAATATCGGCAATCTTCTGGCGATGCCGTTGCGCAGCCGCGCCGGGGCGATGGTGCCGCTGGGCGAAGTCGGCCGCTTCGTCAAGCGCCCGGTCGATCCGGTGATCTATCACAAGGATCTGCGGGCGGTGGAATATGTGACCGCCGACGTGATCGGCAAGCTCGGCGCGCCGCTTTACGGCATGCTGAACGTCGAATCCGCCCTCAAGAAATATGTGACGCCCGACGGGGTGCGTCTTTCCGGCAACTTCTTCAGCCGGCCGGAGACCGTCGGCCGCAGCGCCTTCAAATGGGACGGCGAATGGCAGGTCACCTATGTGACCTTCCGCGACATGGGCCTGGCTTTTGGCGCGGCGTTGGTGCTGATCTACATGCTGGTGGTGGCGGAGTTCCGCAGTTTCATGCTGCCGGCGGTGGTGATGACGCCGATCCCGCTGACGCTGATCGGCATCGTGCCCGGCCATTGGCTGCTGGGGGCGGATTTTACCGCGACCTCGATGATCGGCTTCATCGCGCTCGCCGGCATCATCGTGCGCAACTCGATCCTGTTGGTGGAGTTCGCGCGCGAAAAAGTCCACGAGGGCTGGGACGTGCGCGAGGCGGTGCTCACCGCCGGGCGCGTCCGCCTGCGCCCGATCATGATCACCGCCCTGGCGCTGGTGATCGGCTCGATGGTGCTGCTCAGCGACCCGATCTTCCAGGGCATGGCGGTGTCGCTGCTGTTTGGCTCTCTGGTGGCGACTTTTTTGACCCTGATCGTCATTCCGCTCGGCTGCATCTCGGCGCGCAAATATTTTAAGACCCGCGAGGTCGAAGACGACGGCGGCGATGGCGATGGCGGCGCGCCCAACGGCTCCGGTCACGGCCCAGGCCCCGGTCCGGGTCCTGGCCCGGGTCCTGGTCCGGCTCCTGCCCCCGCGCCGTCGGGCGCCTCTGGCCGCCCGGTCCGCCTGGTCCGGCGCGGCGATGGCGACGCCGCGCCGCCCGAGCCTGAACCGCCTTCGCCCGCGCCGGCTCCGCCAGCCTCCGGGCGCCCGGCGCGCCTGGTGAAAAAAGCCGACGAGCCGCCCGTCGCCCAAAAGCCCGAACCCGCGCCCGCGCCTGCCCCGCCTTCGCCCGCGCCGGCTCCGCAAGCCTCCGGGCGCCCGGCGCGCCTGGCGAAAAAAGCCGACGAGCCGCCCGTCGCCCAAGAGCCCGAACCCGCGCCCGAACCATCGCCCGAACCCGCGCCGGAACCCGAACCGCCGCCCGAGCCCGAACCCGCGCCGGAGCCTGCGCCCGAGCCTGAACCGGCGCCTGCGTCGGAGCCTGAACCGGCGCCCGAGCCCGAGCCCGAGGCGGACAAGGGGCAGCGTCAGCCGTCATCGAAGCGCGAGCGCAGCTTGCGCGGCATCCGCCTCAAGGACATATCCTACGATCCGGGAGATCAGGGATGAAACGCGACAGAATCCAAGCGACAGGGCTCGTGGCGCTGGCCGCGCTGGCAGCGCTGGCGGCGACGGCTGAAGCCGCGACCTTCGGCGACCTCGCCGGCGCGCGGGAGGAGCCGCCGGCCGAGCCGGTGGTGACCCCGGACATGTTCGGCGGGCCTCGGGGGGCCATTCCGCGCCCGCTCGACGCGCCCGCCGCCGCCCAGGTTCCGCCCGGCGGCTGGACGCCGCCCCAGGCCTATCTGCCCTATGGCCCCGCCGGCGAACTGCCGAACGCGCGGCTCCAGACCTGGACCTTCGGCCAGGTCAATTCGACGACGGACCCGTTCAACAGCGCGGGTCTGAGCACGCCTTACATGTTTGTGCCCTGGAGCACGCCGCTGTCGGCCTGGTCCAACGCGCAAACATGGAGCTGGTGGCGCCAACGCACGGGCGTTCAGCCGCCATACTGGTAAGCTAGCCACCGCGACCCGCCATCGAGTAGGGGAGAGTAAAATGAAAAAAGAAATGGCAATAGCAATCTTCCTCGGGGCCGCCGGCCTTGCCGGCGCGGCCTTGGCCGAAGACATCCCGCCGCCGTCCGGCCCTTATGCCGCCGCGCAGCAGCGGCCCGCCGACGCCGGCCCTGCCAATGCTCCGCAGGCCCAGGCCAACAACCCGAACTGGGGCCCGCCCCCGCCGCCGCCCCCGCCCCCGCCGCCCTATGGCGGCTATTATGGCCCGCGCTATGGCTATTATGACGGCGACAGCACCTATGGCCGCGGCTATGGCCATGGCCGGGGCGCCGGCCGCGGCCACATGAACGGCAACTTCAGCTTCGGCGGCGGCGCCGACTTCGGACGTCAACGGCCGAAGCGACGACGACTGGAACGGCTACAACCGCGGCGGCCGCGGCTGGGGCCCAGGCTGGTGGTGAAGCCAACCCAGGCCCAAAGCCTGAAACAATAAAAGATGGCCGGCGGCCAATGCCGGCGGCCATCTGCCGCATCTGATCAGCAAGCCGATGTCCAGCGCCAACGGCGCGCCGATCAACCCGGCGCCCCCGCGCACCGGCATGCCCTCGGCCGCCATGGCCATCGCCGTCGCCAAGAGCATCCGCGACATGCTCAACGGCGCCCAGAAACCCACCCACACCGCTCGATGGCCAAAATGGGCGCGGCCTGCGTGGCCTCGACCGGCCGGCATTTCTTCGGCGGCTCCGCCGCCGCCATGACGGTCTTCCCGGTGGCGCCGGACTATGAAAAATATCCGGAATATGGGCGCGACCTCGATCTTACCTTCGGCGAGATCGGCCTCGCGGGCCATTGGATGAAGTCCATGCTTCACTATACCTTCCTCTATCAGGCGAAGATGAAGCCGGGCTGGTGGCTGCTGCCAGATTGACCGGGCGCCCCGCCGACCGAACCGAAACCAGCGCTGAAAAAAGATTGAGGAGGCCCCGATCATGGCCGCGACCAACAAGGAACCCTATCAGCAAGCCTATGATCCGCCCCGGCCCACTGGCCTCACGACCTTCATGCGCCGGTTCCTCCCTGGCAGTTCATACGCTTCATCGTCATCAACCTGAAAATGATCAAGCTGATGGCGAATTCACACCACTGAAAGGCCCCGGCCCGCGTCAAGGCTGGCTCGTTCCCGTCCCGGTACGAAGGATTCGCGATTCCCGCGCCGGAGGCGCGGAGCTTGGGCAAGCCCGTGCTCGCGGTGCGGACCTCCCGCCTTCCCGAAGTCGTCGGCAATGCAGCGTTCGATCCGGGGGCGGACGGGCGCAGCCGGCCGCCGACGGGGCGATGGAATAAGGTCTTGATGTTTCAGCTGAATTTGGTGGAGCTGAGGGGATTCGAACCCCTGACCTCTGCAGTGCGATTGCAGCGCTCTCCCGTCTGAGCTACAGCCCCGCTCCGGTGCGGGTGTTTAGGGCTCGCGCGCTTTCCTGTCAATCGCGACGCGCATGCTTCGCCGGAAAACTTGTTCCGGCGCGCGTAAGGGCCTAAAAGGCGGCGTTCCCGCCGGTTCGTCCCTCTGGCCCGGAGTCGCAATGTCCGCCGCCGCCTTTCTCCTTCCCGTATTCCGGATTATCGATTTGGCCATCGATCTTTATTGGTGGGTCATCATCGTCATGGCCGTCATGTCCTGGCTGCTCGCCTTCGACGTGATCAACATGCGCAACGAACTCGTTCGCTCGGTGTGGAACGGCGTCAACGCCCTGACCGAGCCCGCGCTCAGGCCGATCCGCCGCTTCCTGCCCCCGATCGGCGGCATGGACATCTCCCCGATCGTCCTGCTGCTGCTCCTGTCCTTCATCCAGATGGAGCTGGACCAGCTGGCGCGGACCCTGATCGTATCCTCGATGTGAGCGCGCCCCGCTTTTTCACGCTTCGCGCCGGCCGGATCGAACTTCATGTCCGCCTGACCCCGAAATCCTCGCGCGACGCGCTGGAGGGCGCGGAAACGCGCGACGACGGCGCCTGCGTGCTGAAGGCGCGGGTGCGCGCCGCGCCCGAGGACGGCAAGGCCAACGCCGCTTTGATCGCGCTGCTCGCCAAACAGCTGAAAATTCCGGCGTCGCGCGTCCATTTGACCGCCGGCGGAACCTCGCGCCAAAAGACCTTGTTTCTCGACGGCGATCCGGCTGAACTGTCCGCAAGGCTGGAGATTTTTGCCGGGGCGCGGACGCCATAGCAAAGGCGCGCCCGATGCAGCTCGAAGACCTTCGGGCGCGACGCATCTTGTGGCGAATACGAATGGCGCACACCATCGCGTGGGCCGTGTTCGCTTCATCGACCATCGCGATTCCCTTCTTTGCGGCCGCTGGACGGTTCCAAAGCGCCGTTTGGCTCAGCCTCCTGGTCTGGGGCGAGGTCGTCATCCTCGCCGCCAATCGCCTGCATTGCCCGTTGCGAGCGATCGCCGCCCGCTACACGGCGGACCGGTCGGACAATTTCGATATCTTCCTTCCAGCATGGCTATCCCGGCATAATCTGCTGGTCTTCGGATGGCTTTTCGCCATCGGGCAGATCTTCCTGCTCTGGCTTTGGGCGCGCGCGTGAGATTTTTTCTGCGCGGAAGAACGTTGCCAAAACCCGGCCGCTCGGCCTATTTGCACCCCGAAACAGTTCTCGCAGCGATTCTCACGCCTTGGGGGCGTCCATGAGCAAGACCAATTCCGGCAATTTTTTCGAGGATTTCCAGCTCGGCCAGATTATCGTCCATGCGACGCCGCGCACCGTCGCCACCGGCGACGTCGCGCTTTACACCGCGCTTTACGGCGGCCGGTTCGCCGTCCAGTCCTCGGACGCCTTCGCCCATGCGATCGGCTATCCCCGAAGCCCGGTCGACGATCTTCTGGTTTTCCATATCGTCTTCGGCAAGACGGTGCCGGACATTTCGCTCAACGCCGTGGCCAATCTCGGCTATGCCGACTGCCGCTTCCTGGTCCCAGTCTATCCCGGCGACACCTTGTCCGCGACCTCGGAAGTCATCGGCCTCAAGGAAAATTCCAATGGCCAGACCGGCGTGGTCTATGTCCGTTCGCGCGGCATCAACCAGCATGGCGACGCCGTGCTCGAATTTGTGCGCTGGGTCATGGTGCGCAAGCGCGATCCCAAATCGCCGGCGCCGGCCGAAGTCACGCCGCAATTGCCGCGCGCGCTCGCGCCCGACCAGCTCGGCGACGCCCTGCCGGTGATCGACCGCCGCAAATATGACGTGGCGCTTGCCGGCTCGCCTCATCGCTGGGGCGATTATCTGCCGGGCGAAAAGATCGACCATGTTGACGGCATGACGGTCGAGGAGGCCGAGCATCAGCTCGCCACCCGGCTGTTCCAGAACACCGCCAAGGTTCACTTCAACCAGTTCACCGAAGGCCAGGGCCGGTTCGGCCGCCGCCTGATCTATGGCGGCCATGTCATTTCGCTCGCCCGGAGCCTGACCTTCAACGGCCTCGCCAACGCCTTCCATATCGCGGCGATCAATGGCGGACGCCATGTCAGCCCGCTCTTCGCCGGCCTGACCGTCTTCGCCTGGACCGAAGTGCTGGAGCGCGCGGAAATCCAGGGCCGCGACGATGTCGGGGCCTTGCGCCTGCGCACCGTCGCGACCAAGGACCAGCCCTGCGCCGCCCATCCCTACAGGCAGGACGAGGGCTACGACCCGAGCGTCATCCTCGACCTCGATTACTGGGCGCTGATCCCGCGGTGACACCAATGCCGCATGATTGATGCGGAATTCGATTCCGCTGGCGCTTTAAGGATTTTCGCGCCATGGCGTTTCCGCGGAGCGCAAAACAATCTTGCGGAAACCGTATGATAAACGGCCAATGAAAAGCCCCCCGCATCGAACGCGGGAGGCTTTTTTATTCTCGAAAGGTCGATGCTTAATCGCCGCCGGAGGCCACGAGGACGATCAGGAGCAGCATGGCGCCGGTGAGCGCGATGGCCAGGACGCCGACGCCGGCCATGCCATAGGTAGCGGCCAGCCCGACGCCGGCGACGACGACCAGCAACGCGATGGCGATGAAGCCTTTCAAAGCGGCGGCTTCTTCGGAATTCCTGGCATGGTGGGCGGCCGAAGCGTCGGCATGATGCGAGTCGCTGCTCATGATTTCCTCTTTCTTTGGGCCTATGGCCAAACTGACAAGGGTTGAAACGTCGCACGTTCAAAAGATGCGACGACTTAACGCGGGCGCATTTCTGGATTTCGCGCTCGCCACGCCCTGGCGCGCAAATATTACAATACTACGGATTTATGATGCTAAAAAGCGCCGTCAGGCAAATTTACGTCTTCGCAAGAAAATCTTATGCGCGTTCGGCAATGACCTGGATCGGTTTTTAATCTTGGACGCCTCAAGCAGCGTCACGCCCGCGCGATCACGCGCCGTTGCGTTTGAGGAAATTCCAGACCTTGCGCGCGGCGTCGAAATCGCGCCCCTCGTCCAAGGGCGCGGCGGCGGGATGCGCCGGCTTCTGCGCCGAGCCATGCGGCGGGGCCGTGCCGAGGCGCACCTCCTCGACCGGCGACTTGCAGCCCGTATAGGACAGCACCGCGCCCCGCACATGGTTCGCGCCGCGAGGATCGCGTTCGGTCAGCGGCCATTCCTCCCGCTTCGGGCCGCAGCCCGCGCGATTCGCGAACAGCGACAGGGTGGTTTCGGCCGGAAGGGCCTGGAACGAGGCGTCGCCGATGGTGGCCTGACCACCCGCGAAGGGAATTTTCGGATTGCCAAGACTGTTGACCGCGATGAAGGCCATCGGATTGAAGGCGCATTGCGCGAGATCGGCCGGCAGGGCGGCGCCCAGCGTCGCGATTCCGGCGACCGGGCGCCCCAGGCCGGCGCAGGCCGCGCGATAGGCGAACACGCCGCCGGACGATTTGCCGACGAGGAAAATCTTGCGCGGATCGCCGACGCCTTCGCCCACGAAACGATTGATCAGATCGCGCAGGAAGGTTGTGTCGCGGTCGGCGTTCGGCCCGGCGGCGACCGGCCAGCCGGCGGCCAGCGGCTCGGGATAGATGAAGACCGGCTTGCGCGATTCGACGATTTCCTGAAAGGCGAGGCGATGGCGCTTCGGGCTGGGAACGCTCCTCGGGCGCAGGACAATGACCAGCGGCCTGCGGCGCAGCTTCAGCGCCTCATGTTCGATGATGGCGGCGGAGCGGGTTTCCCCGCCAGATTTCATGTAGAGCCGCGCCGCAGCCGAAGCAGAGGCGGGGAGAAGACAGGCGCCGAAGCCGAAGGCGATCAGGCCGGCCACGGCGACGGCGAAACCCCGGGCGCCCCGGCGAACCGGCGCCCGCCCCGATTCGAGAGCCAAAGCCACGCCAGCGCGAGGTTCAATCCCGAATGACAACATGTATTCGCCTCCAACCGCCCTAGCTTTGGCCGCTTTGCATTGCGAAAGCAAGACACGCGCCCGACAATGGGCCGAATTCGCGGGTTATCCACGCCGAAGTCCAAACGGCCGGCGCGTCGCCTGGCGCCGCGAGGAACCTTTCCGCCTACTTCGAAGGGTTGAGGCCGATCCAATTGCGCGGTGCACGCGTTTACATTAGTGATTGTCGTCAATCTTCGGGTTTATTTGCGTTCCACGGTTTGCCGCAGCGCCGCGCAAACCGCGACGGTTGGAAAAGGAAGGGGGACTCGATGGCCAAACCCAGCCCGACTCCGCTGGAGCAGCGCCGCCCGCTCTCGCCGCATCTGCAGATCTACAAATGGTCGCCGACCATGACGGCCTCCATCGCCCATCGCTTCACCGGCGCCGCGCTTTACGCCGGCACCCTGCTGCTGGCCTTCTATCTCTTCGCGGCGGCGGGCGACGCCCGCAGCTTCCATTACGCCTCGGCCCTCTTCAGCTCGTGGCTCGGGCAACTCGTCCTGCTCGGCTATACTTTCGTGCTGATGCTGCATGTGATGGGTGGCTTGCGCCACGCGATCTGGGACGCGGGCAAGGGATTCGAGCCGAAGGCGCGCGACAGGCTTTCCCTCGGCTCTTTCGCCGGCGCGGCCGTCCTCACCGCCTTGCTGTGGATCATTTCCTTCATCATTCGCTGAAGCTTCGCGCCATGACCCAGAAACCCACCTTCCGCACCCCCGCCGCGCGGGTAAAATATCTCGGCGCGGCGCACTCCGGCGCTCATCACGCCTGGATGATGCGGCTGAGCACCTTCGCGCTGCTGCCCCTCACCTGCGCTTTCGTCCTGATCGTGCTGTCGCTGACCGGCCGGGATTTCCAAAGCGCCCGCATTTTCCTCGGCTCGCCCCTCGTCGCGGTTTTCATGCTGCTTTTCGTCGGCGTCGGCGTTTATCACATGACGCAGGGCATGCAGGTGATCATCGAGGATTATGTTCACGGCGAACGGATCAAGCCTCTCGCCCTGATGGCCAATATCCTTTTCGGCCTGCTGATCGGCGCGGCCCTGATCTATGCGGTGATGCGCCTGAGCTTCACCTGATTGTCGCCCGGGCGCCCGGCGCCCGGCCTTTTGCAATTCCCGATTGAAGGTTTCTTCCATGGCTTCCAACGACGCCCCGGCCAGAACGGCCCTCGGCGGCAAGGCCTATCCGATCGTCGACCACACGTTCGACGTGGTCGTCGTCGGCGCCGGCGGCGCGGGCCTGCGCGCCACGGTCGGCTGCGCCCAGGCCGGCCTGCGCACCGCCTGCGTGACGAAAGTCTTTCCCACCCGCTCGCACACGGTGGCGGCGCAGGGCGGCGTCGCCGCGTCGCTCGGCAATATGGGGCCGGACAATTGGAAATGGCACATGTACGACACGGTCAAGGGCTCCGACTGGCTCGGAGACCAGGACGCGATCGAATATCTGTGCCGCAACGCGCCCGAAGCGGTCTATGAGCTCGAACATTGGGGCGTGCCCTTTTCCCGCACCGAGGACGGCAAGATCTACCAGCGTCCCTTCGGCGGCATGACCACCGATTTCGGCAAGGGCCCGCCGGCCCAGCGCACCTGCGCCGCCGCCGACCGCACCGGCCACGCCATGCTGCACACGCTCTATGGCCAGGCCCTGAAACATTCGACCGAATTCTTCATCGAATATTTCGCCATCGACCTGATCATGGATGCGCAAGGCAAGTGCCGCGGCGTGGTCTGCCTCAAGATGGACGACGGGACGATCCACCGTTTTCGCGCCCAACTCGTCATGCTGGCGACGGGCGGGTATGGCCGCGCCTATTTCTCCGCCACCTCCGCCCATACCTGCACCGGCGACGGCGGCGGCATGGTCTTGCGCGCAGGACTGCCGTTGCAGGACCTCGAGTTCGTGCAGTTCCACCCGACCGGCATTTACGGCGCCGGCTGCCTGATCACCGAAGGCGCGCGCGGCGAGGGCGGCTATCTCACCAATTCCGCCGGCGAACGCTTCATGGAGCGCTATGCGCCGTCGGTTAAAGACCTCGCGCCGCGCGACATGGTCTCGCGCGCCATGACCATGGAAATCCGCGAAGGCCGGGGCGTGGGCCGGCACAAGGACCACATCTTCCTGCATCTCGACCATCTCGACCCGAAAATCCTGCACGAGCGTCTGCCCGGCATTTCGGAAAGCGCCAAGATTTTCGCCGGCGTTGAGGTGACCCGCGAGCCGATCCCGGTCCTGCCGACCGCCCATTACAATATGGGCGGCATCCCGACCAATTTTCACGGCGAAGCGCTGACCAAGGGGGGCGACGGCGCCGACGCAATCGTGCCCGGCCTGATGGCGATCGGCGAAGCGGCCTGCGTCTCGGTGCATGGCGCCAACCGGCTCGGCTCCAATTCGCTGATCGACCTCGTGGTGTTCGGCCGCGCCGCTGGCCAGCGCGCCGCCGAAATCGTCAAACCAGGCGCCAAGCAGGACGCGCTGCCGGAGGATTCGGCCGATCTCGCTCTGTCGCGCCTCGATCGTTACCGTAACGCCAATGGCGCGACGCCGACGGCCGAATTGCGCCTCAACATGCAGAAGGCGATGCAGAGCCATTGCACCGTCTATCGCACCGGCGAAGTGCTGGAGGAGGGCGTCAAGCTCATCCACGACGTGTGGAAGGCGCGCGACGATGTCCGCGTTTCCGACCGCTCGCTGGTGTGGAACTCCGACCTGATCGAGACGCTGGAATTCGACAATCTGATCGTCCAGGCGGCGGTCACCATGGTCGGCGCCGAGAACCGCAAGGAATTGCGGGGCGCCCACGCCCGCGAGGATTTCGCCAGCCGCGACGACGCCAACTGGATGAAGCACACTCTGGCGACCATCGACGACGCGGCCAAGGCCGTGAAAATCGACTACCGTCCGGTGCACAGCTACACCATGACCGACGAGATCGCCTATATCGAGCCGAAAGCCCGCGTGTACTGAGATCGAGCAATCCCAATGGTTGAATTCACGCTGCCCAAAAATTCCGTGGTCGGAGCCGGAAAAACCTGGCCGAAGCCGCCCGGCGCCAAGCGCCTGACCGAATTCCGCATCTATCGCTGGAATCCGGACGACGGCCGCAATCCCTCGATCGACACCTATTATGTCGACCGCGACGATTGCGGGCCGATGGTGCTCGACGCCCTGCTCTATATCAAGAACAAGATCGACCCGACGCTGACGCTGCGTCGCTCCTGCCGCGAAGGCATCTGCGGCTCCTGCTCGATGAATATCGACGGCGAAAACACGCTCGCCTGCACCAAGGCGATCGACGACGTGAAGGCGCCGGTAAAAATCAATCCGCTGCCCCATATGCCGGTGGTGAAGGACCTCGTGCCGGACCTGACCGTTTTTTACGCCCAGCACGCCTCGATCGAGCCCTGGCTGCATACCGAGAGCCCGGCGCCGGAAAAGGAATGGCTGCAATCGCCCGAGGACCGCGCCAGGCTCGACGGGCTCTATGAGTGCATTCTCTGCGCCTGCTGCTCGACCTCCTGCCCGTCCTATTGGTGGAACGGCGAGCGCTATCTCGGCCCTGCGGCCTTGTTGCAGGCCTATCGCTGGCTGATCGATTTGCGCGACGAGGCGACCGGCGAAAGGCTCGATTTCCTCGACGACCCGTTCCGGCTCTATCGCTGCCACACCATCCTGAACTGCGCCCGCGCCTGCCCCAAGGGCCTGAACCCGGCCAAGGCGATCGCGGAAATCAAGAACATGCTGATCGACCGGCAGGCGTAAGGCCCGCCGGCTCTTTCAAAAATAGCCAAGGCGCGCCCCGAAGGACGCGCCTTGGTCGTTCTGTCGTCGGTTTCGCTCAGGCCCGCGGCTGCAGCGAGAACACCCGGGTCTGCAGGTCGAGCATGGCGGTGGCGAAGCTCGTCGCATTGTCGGCGTATTCGCCCCAGACCGACGCCGGGCTCGGGCCGCGCGCGACCAGTTTTCCCGTCATGTCATCGGTTTCGAAGCGCAGGTCCGCGGTGAATTTTCGCGCCAGGCCCTGCATTGCCGTATTGCTGGCGAGGCAGGACATGTAGAGCGCGTCGGCGCGACGGTTGCGCGCGGCGCGCACGATGCGCGACATCAGTTCCGTGCCGACGCCGCGCCGGCGCCATGGCGCCTCGACGCTGAAAGCGGCTTCGACCGAGCCGCCGATGATCTTGTTGCCGACCGCCCGCAGTTCGCCGGCGGCGCGCAGCACGCCATCGACATAATAGCCATAGATCACGTCGTCGATGCCGAAGCAGCGTTCCGCATAGCGGATTAAAAACTCATCGTTGACCGCCATCGCGAAGCGGTCGCGCCGGCTGTTCGGATCCAGGCGCAAAAGATGCTCCCGAAACGCCGGAAGGTCGGCGGGCCATAATCTGCGGATCACGCCGCCATGGATCATCATCTGTTCCATAGTGGTATTCCTGTCCTTTCGCGCGGCCGCTGGCCGCTGTTGCTCCGACCCTCGGAGCGCGTTCCTCTGTCCTTTGGCGTGTGTTCTTTGGTGTTATATGCTGCATTGCAACAGAAAGTTCAAGTCCTAACTTTAAGCAGCTCTTACCACATGTTCGTTAATTTATTGATAAAACAAAATGTTAGGGGCATGTCGCACTGCTCGTCGCACTGCTCGAAGCCGTTGGGATTGCGCCGTGTTGATGCTGCAATGCAACATACATAGGCCCGAACGCCTGAACGAAAGCTGAATGCGCCGTTCAGGCAAGCAGGTCGATCAGGGCGGGAATCAGCGGCGCGTCCGCCGGCGGCATGGGCAGCTCGCGCAAACGCCGCGGATCGAGCCATTTCAGCGCCTGGCCCTCGCGCGAAACCACCGTTCCCTCCCAGCGCCGGCAGGCGTAAAGCGGCATCAGGAGATGGAAATCGTCATAGGCGTGGCTGGCGAAGGTCAAAGGCGCCAGGCAGGGCGCCTTGACCTCAATCCCCAGTTCCTCGCGCAATTCGCGGATCAGCGCCTGTTCCGGCCGCTCGCCGGGATCGACCTTGCCGCCGGGAAACTCCCACAGGCCGCCGAGCGGCTTGCCCGGCGGCCTTTGCGCCACCAGCACCCGATGATCGGCGTCGATCAGAGCGACCGCGACGACAAGCAGGAGTTTCATTTTTTGTTTCGCTCCTTCGGAGCGGCGCCCCTCGCATCAGCTCGGCGTCGCATTCGCTCCTAGCCTGCTTTCGCAGGCATTACGAACGGTAATCGCCGTTGATCGCGACATATTCCTTGGTCAGGTCGCAGGTCCACACCGTCGCCTCGCCTTTCCCGATCCCGAGATCGGCGCGAATCACGATTCTCTCCTGCTTCATCGCCGCGCTCGCCGCCGCTTCGTCGTAATCGGGATCGCGGCGGCCCTGATGGGCGACGCGGATATCGCCGAACCAGATCGACAGCAGGTCGCGCTCGGCCTTTTCGCCGGCCTTGCCCACCGCCATCACCACCCGGCCCCAATTGGCGTCCTCGCCGGCGGCGGCCGTCTTCACCAATGGCGAATTGGCGATGGAAAAGGCGATTTTTTTCGCCGCCTTGTCGCTTTCCGCGCCTGTCACCCGCACCTCGATGAATTTGCGGGCTCCTTCGCCGTCGCGCGCCACCTGCTGGGCGAGGTCGAGCAATACGGCGCGAAGCTTTTCGGAAAAGTCCCTGAGATTCGCGCCGCCGGCCTTTTTCGCCTTTTTCTGGCCGCGCTTTTCGGCGGCGCCGGTGGCGAAGACCATCAAGGTGTCGGAGGTCGAGGTGTCGCTGTCCACCGTCACCGCGTTGAACGTGTCCTTCACCCCCCTGGACAGCAGTTTCTGCAAGGTTTCGGCGGAGATCGCCGCGTCGGTGAAGACGTAAGCCAGCATGGTCGCCATATTGGGCGCGATCATGCCGGCCCCCTTGGCCATGCCGTTGATCGTCACCTCCACGCCGCCGATCGTCGCCTTGGCCGTCGCCACTTTGGGAAAGGTGTCGGTGGTCATGATGGCGCGGGCGGCGTCGAGCCAGTTTTCCGCGCGCGCCTCCCCCGCGAGTTTTTCCAGCGCGCCTTCGAATTTCGACGCGTCAAGCGGCTCGCCGATCACCCCGGTGCTGCTGAGGAAAATCTCGTCCTCGTCGGCGCCGACCGCCTTGGCCGCCAGTTTCGCGGTGCGTTCGGCCGCCTCGCGCCCCGCTTTGCCGGTAAAGGCGTTGGCGTTGCCGGAATTGACCACCAAAGCGCGGGCGCGGCCGTGACGCAGCTTGTCGCGGCACCAGTCCACCGGCGCCGAAGGACATTTGGAAGTGGTGAAGACGCCCGCGACCGTCGCGGCCTGGTCGAAAACCGCCAGCATCACGTCGGTGCGGCCCGGGTAACGAATGCCGGCGGCGCCAGCGGCGAGACGCACGCCTTGGATCGGCGGCAGTTCGGCGAATTTTTTCGGCGCGAGAGGCGAAATTTTGGCGGCGGCCATGGGCTGGACTCTTCGATGGGGGTCGCGCGGATTAGAGCATATTCCCGAAAAGTTGATAGACTTTTCGGACAAGAATATGCGTCAAAACAATGAAATAACTGAGCGCGTTCGACTCTGTGATTTGCGAACGCGCTCTAGTCGTCGCCTTGGGCGCAGGCGTCAAGTCGCTTTGGCGCCGCAAGGCCGCGATTCCTGCGGCCGTCATGCGCCATCCGCATGACGCTTGCGCGAAAAACCCCGCCGAAGCGGGGCTCGTCGCGTCGCCGACGCGCCTTACTTTTTCGTCGCGTCCGGTTGCGCGGCGCCCCCGGCGGGCTGGTCGCTGCGGGTGATCTTGGCGCCCTCGCGCAGCTTCATGATCGCCTGGCTCTGGGCGCGCTGGGCGACGAAACGGTCGAGCTGGTCGCGGACCTGATCCAGCGGCGGGAAAGGCTTCGTCCGCTTTTCCAGCACCTTGATGACATGCCAGCCGAACTGGGTTTTCACCGGCTGCGAAACCTGGCCAGGCTGGAGGGTGAAGGCGACCTCGGCGAATTCCGGCACCATGCGGTCCTTGGTGAACCAGCCCAGATCGCCGCCCTTGGAGCCGGGATCCTTGGACAATTGGTCGGCGAGCTTGCCGAAATCCTCGCCTGCCTTCAGGCGCTTCTCGACATCCAGGGCCTCTTTCTCGGTCGGCACCAGAATGTGGAGGGCGTGGACTTCCTCTTCCGGCTTCTGCGCCTTGGCGGCTTCGTCATAGGTCGCCTTGATCGCCGCTTCGGTGACGCTGTCCTTGGCGATTTTGCCGAGATAGCCCTCCATCAGCAGCTTTTCGCGATAATAGGCCATTTTCGCCTTGAAATCCGGCGTCTGGTCCATCTTGTCGGCGACCGCCTTCTCGGTGACCAGCTTGAGGTCAACGAGATAATCCAGCAGCGCCTTGCGCCGGGCGGCGTCGTTCATCTGCCGCGGCAGGGTCGAGCCGACGTCCTCCTGCGCCTGGGCAAGGTCCTGCGCCGTGACATTCTCGCCGTTCACCGTCGCCAGCGCCTGGTTCGGGTCGCCGGCGGAGTTTGGGCCAAAGCCGGGGTCAGCGCGGCGCAGAGCGAAAAGGCGATCGCGGCGTTGCGGACGCCGGCGAGGGGGGAATGAAAACGAGCCATCGGGTATTCTTGCTCCTTGGAGGCCACGCGCCAAAAAGTGGTCGGCCGTCGGGCGGCGGCAGGCGCGCCTTTCTGCCCGAAAAAGCCGCCGGCCACAAGCGCCGCGGCATTGCCGGCGCAAAAACTCTGGTTTAGAGGGATGAGGGAAAGGTCTTCACAATGCCCGAGAAAAAACCCATCAACTGGACCAATGCGCGCACCCTGGTCGCCTTGGCGATTCTCGTCGGCACGGAGCTGGTCGGCGCCTCCTGGGCGGCCGGCTGGGCGCTGGGCGGCCTGTTCCAGCTCGGACCCGGCTACGCCCGAGCCTTCGAACTGACCTTCATCGCCATCGGCTTTGTCGGGCTCTATTTTTTCATGCGCGCGGCGGTCGCCCACGAGCCTGTCCGGCGCTGACTCCGGCTTTCGTCGTCAAAGGCTTGTCATTCCCTCGGGACGTGAGGATCATGCCCGGCATGGAGGAGCGCGAACACGCGCACGATGATGCGCACGACCATCGCCATGGTCCGGCCGCCGCGCCGGCGCGGGGCGCGGCGGGCTTCTCGCTGCTGCGGCTTTCCGCCCTCCAGCGCCTCGGGATTGTCGCGGTCGCGCTGGTCGTGCTGTGGAGCGGCGTGCGCTGGGCCTTGTCATGACCGCTCCTTACATCCGGCTGCACGACTTGACCCTGGGCTATGACCGCCATCCGGCGGTGCATCATCTCGATGGCGAAATCGCGCCGGGCGCGCTTCTTGCCGTCTGCGGCCCCAATGGCGCCGGCAAATCGACCCTTTTGAAGGCCCTGACCGGGATTCTCAAGCCGATGGGCGGATCGATCGACCTCGGCGGCGCGCGCGCCCGCGACATTGGCTATTTGCCCCAGGCGGCGCAGCTTGACCTGAGCTTTCCGATCGACGTTTTCGACCTGGCCGCCATGGGCCTGTGGCGGCGCATCGGCCTGTTCGGGGGCCTGAGCCGCGCCGACGAGGAAAAGGCGCATGACGCGCTCGCCGCCGTGGGCCTCGCCGGCTTCGAGCGCCGCCCGATCGGCGCCCTGTCCGGCGGCCAAACCCAGCGCCTGCTGTTTGCGCGGCTCCTGCTGCAGGACGCTCCGGTCCTCCTACTCGACGAGCCTTTCGCCGCGATCGACGAGCGCACGGTCGGCGATCTGCTCGACCTGATCGCGCGCTGGAGCGGGGAAGGGCGCACTGTCGTCGCCGTTCTGCACGATTTCGACCTGATTCGCGCGCATTTCCCGCAATGCCTGCTGCTGGCGCGCGAAAAGATCGCCTGGGGTCCGACAGGCGCGGCGCTTTCCGACCAGAATCTTGCCCGCGCCCGGCTGATGATCGAAGCTTTCGACGACCGCGCCGCCGCCTGCGACCGCGTCACCTAACCAGCAATTCGTCGGCGCGCCAACGAATTGCTGGTTAGGATCTTTTGATTTAGCAGGATTTTTGTCCGAAAACCGGCGACCACTTTTCGGAAATCCTGCTTAGGCTCTTTTGATTTAGCAGGATTTTTGTCCCAAAAACCGGCGACCAGTTTTCGGAAATCCTGCTTAGCGCATATTCCCGAAAAGTTGCTAAACTTTTCGGACGAGAATATGCGTCAAAACAATGAAATAACCGAGCGCGTGCGACTCCATGATTTCCGAACGCGCTCTACGAAATGGATGAATCGATGGGCTTGAGCTCTCTCACCGATCGCGTGACCCCGATCGAGGCTGGCTCCGAGGTCGTCGGCGCCGCCTTCCTCGGCCGCCTGCCCGCTTTGGCTCTGGCCGACGGGACCGTGCTGCTGGCGGAAATCGGCGAGGAGCGCCGAATCAAGGCCCACGAGGACGGCGCCGTTCTCGTCGCCGCTTGCGACGGCAGGAAATTCTATACCGGCGGCGACGACGGAATCATCGCCGCGACCGGCGCCGACGGCTCGAGCGAAATCGTCGCCCGTGAAAAAGGCTGGATCGACGCCTTGACCTGCCGGGCGGACGGCGCGCTCGCCTGGTCGAGCGGCAAGACGGTCCGCGCCCGCCACCCCAAGGGCGAGATCAAGGCTTTCGCCGCGCCGTCCACGGTGCGCGGCCTCGCCTTCTTTCCGAAGGGCTACCGCCTCGCCGTCGCCCATTACAACGGCGCCAGCCTGTGGTTCCCCAATACCGCGGCCGGGGCCGACGCGCTCGCCTGGAAAGGCTCTCATCTCGACGTCACGGTTTCGCCCGACGCCCGCTATGTCGTCACCTCGATGCAGGAAAACGCCCTGCACGGCTGGCGGCTTTCCGACCGCAAGGACATGCGGATGACCGGCTATCCGGCCAAGACGCGGTCCTTCTCCTGGTCGCATGACGGGCTTTGGCTCGCCACCTCCGGCGCCGACGGCTGCATCGTCTGGCCCTTTTCCGGCAAGGCCGGCCCGATGGGCCAGCCGCCGCGCGAATGCGGCGTTCGTCCCGATGTCGTCACCACCGCTGTCGCCTTCCATCCCCAGGCCCTGGTCGTCGCCATCGGCTATGACGACGGCTGGATCCTGCTGGTGCGCCTGACCGACGGCGCGGAAATCCTGGTTCGCCGCACGGAAGCCGAAGAGCCGCGCGACGCCATTTCGGCGCTCGCCTTCGACGCCAGCGGCGCCCGGCTGGTCTTCGGCGCCAGAAGCGGGCGCGCTGGCGTTCTCGACATCCCGGTGTAACATTCTGATCGCGCGCCTTTTTCAGACCTGGTTCCAACTGGAGCGAAAAAAGCGGCGCCAATTTGCCCTGAAGTGCTTTAGGATGCCGTCGCAGCGGCGCCCCCTTGAACGGCGCGGTGAAATGCGTGCCCAATCGAGCCTGTCGTGATCGAAAGCGAAACCCCGCCGCAACCCCAAACCGAAGCGGCGGTCGAGCCCCCACTGGAACCGGCGCCGGCCGCGAAAGCGCCGGCCGACCGCGCCCAGCAGGAAGTCGAGATCAAATTCGCGACCGACGCCGCCGGCCTCGCCGCGGCCCTCAAGTCGGACCTGTTGCGCGTCGAAAAACCGAATCCGGCGCGCAAACTGGTCTCGATCTATTTCGACACGCCGGACTGGGCGCTGAGAAAGCGCAGGATGGCCCTGCGCGTGCGCCGCAATGGGCGCGCCGCGCCGGTCATGACCTTGAAATGGCCGTTGCTGGCGGCGGGCGACGTTTTTGCGCGCGGCGAGGTCGAAGTCCGTGCGCCGAACATGGAGCCGGACATTTCCCGGTTCGACGCCGACATGGCCGCGAGCCTGCGCGAAATCATCGGCGAGCCGCCGCTGGAGGCGAAATACGAGACCCGCGTCAGGCGGGTCACGCGGCTGATCGCGCATGGATCGGCGGGCATCGAGGCCGCTTTCGACGAAGGCGCCATCCATTCCGGCGCGCGCGAACTTCCTTTGCGCGAGCTTGAACTGGAGCTGAAATCCGGCCCCGCACAGGATTTTTTCGATTTCGCCGCCCTTCTCGCCGAAGATCTTCCGCTGCGCCTCGACAATGTCAGCAAGGCCGAGCGCGCCGCGCATTTCTGCGAGGGGACCGCGCCAAAGCCGGTGAAGGCAAAGCCCGGCGATCTGCCCCCGGACGCCAATCTCGACGAGGCGACGGCAAGGATCGTTCTGGGAACGATAGAGCATTTTCTCGTCAACTGGGCGTCGCTGCGCGCCAGCGACGATCCCGAATCCATCCACCAGATGCGCGTCGCCTTGCGCCGCCTGCGCGCTGCGCTCGGCATGCTGAAAAAGGCCATTCCCAGCCTGGAGTTCGAGAGTTTTCGCGAAGAGGCCAAGGCGCTCGCCAGCGCGTTCGGCCCGGCCCGCGACAGCGACGCCCTGCGCGAACTGATCGAGCAGGGGCCGATGGGCCATTTCGGTGGAAGAAAGGATTTCGCGCCGCTGCTCGACGCGCTCGAAAAACGCCGCGCCGCGGCTTACGCCGAGTTGCGCGCCCTGATCGAATCGCCGCGCCCGACGCTGTTCGTGCTGCGTCTGTCCGCCTTTGTCGCGAGGCGCGGCTGGCGCAACGCGGCGCCTGGCCTCGATCTCGCGACCCTGACCGAACCGATCGCGATTTTCGCGGCGCAGGCCCTTGAAAGGCTCCACAAACGGGCGCTCAAGCGCGGCAAGAAGCTGGTCACGCTTCCCGACGAGCAGCGCCATCAGGTTCGCATCGCTCTGAAAAACCTGCGCTACGGCGGCGAATTCTTTGCCTGCTGTTTCGCCGGTCAGCGCGACCCGGCGCCTTTTCTGCGCGCGGCGGCCAATCTCCAGGGCCTGCTCGGCGCCCATAACGACGCGGCGAGCGCCGACCATTTCCTCAGCGCCTCCCACGCCGAGGAAGCCGCCCGCGCCGCCGGAATCGTCTCCGGCTGGTATGCCCGCGGCGCCGTCATCGCCGACCAGCGCCTTGAAAAGGAATGGAAGCGTTTCAAGGCCATGCGGCCGTTCTGGCGCTGATATTCGCTCAATGCGCCGGGCGAGTATCCGACGCGCGGTCCGCCACGACTTTTTCGGGCGCGTCAGGGCGATATTCGCAACGCGGCCTGGGGGATAACCTTTTCCTCCACACCCCCTGCCCTATGTTTATGCCAGAAATTGGCGGACAGGCGCCAAGCTTCGGGCTCAAGATGAAAAGGCAGACGCCAAGCTTGTTCGCCCTGGTGATGGCGACAGGCGTCATTTCCATAGTCGCCTGGAATTTTCGGCTTTCCGTCCTGGCGACGGCGCTCTTTTTGCTCAATCTGGCCGCCGGAGCCGCGCTGGCGGTCGTGACGGGGTTTCGCGCGCTGCGTTATCCGCGCTCAATGCTGCACGACATGTCCGACCATCGTATCGCGTTCGGCTATTTCACGACGGTCGCCGCCTCTTGCATCGTCGGGACGCAATTCCTCCTGTTCGACCATGCGATCCGAATCGCCAGCGTTTTTCTGCTTGCGGGAATTGTATTGTGGATTGGCCTCGTCTACGCCGTTTTCGCGTTTCTCATCGTCAAGCGTGACAAGCCGCCGCTGAGCGAGGCGATAAGCGGAGTTCTGGCTCATCGCGGTCGTGGCGACCCAGTCAATTGCCGAACTGACGACGCTGGTCGCCCGCGACCTGCCGCAGCCCTACCGGCTCGAGATGAATTTCGTCTCCTTGTCGATGTGGCTCGGCGGCGTCATTCTTTACGGCTTGATCGCCTCGCTGCTCTTTTACCGCTATCTGCTGCTTCCGCTTTCCCCCGCCGAGCTGACGCCGCCGACCTTTGTCGATATGGGCGCGATGGCGATTTCCACCCTGGCCGGCGCGCGACTGATCGAGAGCGCGCCGGAGGCGCCGTTGCTTTGGTCTCTGCTGCCGTTTCTCAAGGGTTTCACGATTTCGTGCTGGGCCGTCGCCACATGGTGGATTCCGATGCTGTTGGCGCTCGCCGTCTGGCGGCATTTTGTCCGAAGGTTCCCGCTGCGCTATGATCCATCTGCTTGGGCCGCGGTGTTTCCCCTGGGAATGTACAGTGCTGCAACATGGCGACTGGCGAAGGCCCTGAATTTGCCATTTCTCCACGCCCTGCCGTGGGGAACGTTCTGGATCGCGCTTTCGGTCTGGGCCGCGACCTTTGTCGCCATGATGTTCGAGTTGCGAAAAACCTGCCCTTGGCGTCGCGAGCGGGATGGTTGAAGCCTCTCGCCGCCTGCGAGGATTCCCGGCACGGCCCGGCTTTCAGCTCATTTTTGCCGCGGCGGCGCCGACAAGGAGGTCGCGAAGGACGACGGCTTGATTGTGCGACTCGTCCTTCGCCGCATAGATGAGCGTGAGCCTTCGACCCGACGCGCTCTGCCGAATTTCGTCGAGAAGCGCGGCCTTCAACGATAATTCGGCCAGATAGCGTCGCCGGAACTCGTCCCACCGGCCAGGGTCGTGGCCAAACCAAAGGCGCAGCTCCGTGCTCGGCGCCAGATCCTTGAGCCAGAGATCGATTGCAGCGCCTGCCTTGCGCAGGCCGCGCGGCCAAAGCCGGTCGACCAGCACGCGCAAGCCATCGTCGCAAGACGGCGGTTCAAAAGCGCGCTTGATGCGGACGTCAAATTCCTGCGCCATCGCCGCCTCCAGCCGCTGTTCGGCGGCAGTCAGCCGGTCATCGGCTGATCGCCCGCTTCCATTGCGGTCAAAGCAAGGATGGCGTGCGCATAGGCGCCGCCTGCGCGCATTTCGGCGGCGACCCAGATCGCCTCCATCAGTTCCTGCTGCGTTGCGCCAAGGCGCAGCGCCGCTTTGGTGTGGCCGGTGATGCAATAGGGACATTGGGTGACATGAGCCACCGCGACCGCGATCAGCTGTTTGGTTTTCGCCGGCAAGGCGCCATCGGTGAAAACCTGTCGACTGAACGCCTGGAACGCCTTTTCGGTTTCGGGCGCCAGCGCGCGGCGTTTCTCGGCAAGCGCGCGCGATGGCTGCGGCAACAGGGACTCGGCCATTGGAATGCTCCTTGATTGATGACGGCGCCGGCGAAGGAGGCGCGTCGCCCTCTCGATCAACCGGCGGCGCCATGACATCTCTCGCGCTGTCGGGCGGTCGCGGTTTGATTTGCGCACTCGCGTCGCCGTGACCGCGATGGTCATGCTTCGCGCATTTTTTCGGCGCCCTTATGGAACGTTTGGGCGCGCAAAACGTTTCTTGAAAAGCCGGATTATATCGCCGCGCGAAGGACGGGCGTTCGGAGCCGTCCAAGTCAAGGTTGCGCCAAGTCGCGGACCAGACCGTCTTCGGACCGACGATCTGACTGAATGCGCCGTCAAAGCAAAACGGGGGGAAACTCCGTGAAAAACTTGCTGCGACTTTACCTGAATGAAATCATCAGAAAGGGAGCGGTGGAAATCAGAACGCCTCACGACGTGTTTCGCGTCGGCGACGGCACGCAACCTGTCTGCACGATATCTTTCCTCGACGATCGCGCGGCTCTCAATTTGATGCGCAATCCTGAATTCGCTTTCGGCGAATTGTATATGAACGGCAGGATCGAGGTGGTTCGAGGCACGATTTACGACGCTTTAGCCTTGATCACGCGCAACCTGGCTCGGACCACGCCGCCATTCTGGCTTGGTTTCCTCAGGCGCGCGCGCGACCGACTGCGTCGCCTCAGGCAACGCAATGACGTGACGCGCGCCCGTCACAACGTCGAATTTCACTACGACCTGGGCGAACAGCTTTATAACCTGTTCCTCGATGACGACCTTTACTATTCCTGCGCCTATTTCGACCGGCCGGACGTCGCGCTCGACGACGCGCAAAAAGCCAAGGCGCGCCATATCGCCGCCAAGCTGCTGGTCGAGCCGAATGATTCCGTTCTCGATATTGGCTGCGGCTGGGGCGGTCTCGGATTGTATCTGGCGCAAAATTGCGGCGCGAATGTCACCGGCGTGACCCTTTCGGCCCGGCAACTCGACGTCGCGCGACGCCGAGCGCGTCAGGCCCAACTCGCCGGATCAGCCGATTTTCGGCTGGAGGATTATCGCAATATCGACGGGCGGTTCAAACGGATCGTCTCGGTCGGCATGTTCGAACATGTGGGCGCCGATTATTATGACGCATTTTTCGCCAAAATTGCCGACCTGCTCGACGCGGACGGCGTCGCCTTGATCTCGACGATTGGACGCGCCGACGTCCCCTGCGCCACCAATTCCTGGATTACCAAACATATCTTCCCGGGCGGCCACATCCCCGCGCTGTCGGAGATCGTTCCAAGCGTCGAACGCTCGGGGCTGATCGTCTGCGATATCGAGGTGCTGCGCCTCCATTACGCCGAGACGCTGGCGCATTGGCGCGCCCGCTTCGCCGCGCGGCGCGAGGAGGCGAAGGCGCTCTATGATCAACGATTCTGCCGGATGTGGGAATTCTATCTGGCGGGGTGCGAATGCGCCTTCCGTTTTGATCTCGAACTGGTCTTCCAGTTGCAACTGGCCAAAAGCATGGACGCCGTGCCGATTACGCGCGATTATTTATCCCATCGCGAGCAGCGGTTGCGCGCCATCGAAAGCACGCCTGAGACGATGCGAGTGGCGAGTTGACCTACAATAATTCCTCCGCCCCGAGGTCGAGCGCGACAACAGGGCAATCGGCGGAGCGCCGTCGGCTAGCGCATATTCCCGAAAAGTTGATAGAGCTTTCTGATCAGAATATGCGGTAAAACAATGGCATAGCCGAGGGACACTCCAGCTGCGCCTGACGTTTGCCGCATGCGCCGGCCCGTGATTAACTGCGGCTTGCCTTGAATCAGACGAGCCGCCATGACCGCAACGCCGCAACGCCGCTTTGTCGTCTTTTCGGGGAGCGGCATTTCCGCCGATTCCGGCCTCGACACGTTCCGTACTTCGGGCGGCGAAAGTCTCTGGGCGCGATATGACCCGCAAGTCGTCTGCAATTTCGATTGCTGGGAGAAAAATTTCTCCCTCGTCCACGATTTTTACTCGCGCCGGCGCGAGGAGCTGGGCCAGGCCTCGCCCAACGCCGCGCATTTTCTCACGGTCGCTTGGGAGGGCCGTTTCGGCGCCGAACTGATCACCCAGAATGTCGACGACCTGTTCGAGCGCGCCGGCGCCCGCTCTGTCATGCATGTCCACGGCTTTCTCCCCGCGCTGCGCTGCATGTCCTGCGGCGCGCAATGGCTGATCGGCTACCGGCGCTTTTCCCCCGAGGCCGACACCTGCCCCAAATGCGGGCGGCTGGAGAGCGTGAAGCCCAATGTCGTCTTCTTCAACGAGCCGGCGCCGCGCTATGGTGAAATGTGGCGCAGCCTGGAAAGCCTGACCGCAGACGACGTGCTGGCGGTCATCGGCACGTCGGGCCTCGTCTTGCCGATCGGCGAAATCGCCCGCCGCAGCCCGACGACCACGATATTGTCCAATCTTCGATCCGCCGAAAGTCCGCGCGACGAGGATTTCGACCATGTGCTGCACGGCCGCGCCGCCGAAGTCGCGCCGGAGTTGGACAGGCTGGCGACGGAATTGATGGGGCGGTGAAGGCGGGTTGAATCAAGCCCTCAATATACAAGCGCCGGATCCTCGTCGAGGATCAGATCGACCATCAGCTCATGGGCGATCGCTTCGAGGGACTGGCGCAGATCTTCGAGATGCAGCTCGTCGGGCAGAGTCAGCCGCGCTTTGGCCTTGAACATGGCTTCGCCCGAGAACGACCCGCTCACACATTCGCTTTCGAGTTCGGCGATGCTGACGTTCTGCTCGGCAAGGACGTGCGATATGTCGCGGATGATGCCGGGCCTGTCGAGGCCAACCAGTTCGAGCCGCAGAGTGCGGCCGGCGGCCGGTGCCGGCTCGTCGCTTTTCTCGATGATGAAGCGCAACCCCTGGGCTTCCAGTTTACGCAGCGATTCGACCAGAGCGTCCGCCTTTTCCGGCGCGATGGCGACCAGAAGCATGCCCGCGAACTGGCCGGAAAGGCTCGCCATGCGGGTGTCGAGCCAATTTCCGCCGCCGGCGAGGATGGTTTCGGAAACCGCGCTCACCAGGCCCGGCCGGTCGCGGCCGATGACGGTCAGAACGAGATGAATTTGCATGGACGCGCTCCTCTTAAGGCTTCGAGAATGCTCGATGCCGGCATTTGAGACTTTCGACATGTTCTGGCGCGGCTTGACGTCAACCCGTCGTGCTGAGCGCGAAGGAACGCGACCAGCGACGACGACTGAACCTCGAATGGCGCGGCAGGCTGTGAATTGGCGGCAAGGCCAAGGTTTTTTTCCGGCTTGTCGAGCATTGAGCGATCCGCAACGAGCTTGAGGCTCGATTATAGGCGATCGGCAGGCCTGGTCCAGCGGAGGCGCTGTTGCGAGGACAGGCGAATGACGCCCCCATATGACGCCCCGATGTCGCCTCAAGGCTCTCGATCCGGAACGCCGCCAACCCGCAGGATTTTGACTGGCGGCCGGCCCACGCTATAAGCCGGACTTCACAAGGGCCTCGCGCCATGCCGCAAACGGAGCCGCCTGTCATGACCTTGCGCACGATGAATCTGGACGCGTTCCGGGCGACGCCCCTGACCCGCGAACCGTTTGAATTCCTCACAATTCCCAATTTCCTGAACCTTGAAGCCTGCGCCGCGATCAACCGCGATTATCCCAAAATCGGCGAGAGCGGCAGTTTCCCGGTCGCGCAACTGTCCTTCGGCCCGGCCTTTCAGAACCTGCTCGACGAGATGGCGAGCGACGAGTTTCGCGCCGCCTTCGCCGAGAAATTCAATGTCGACCTGACCGGGCGGCCCTACACCATCACCGTGCGCGGGCGATGCGGCCCCAGGGACGGCCGCATCCACACCGACACTAGGAGCAAGATCCTCACGCTCCTGATCTACATGAATCCGGAATGGGAACATGCGGGCGGCCGCTTGAGGCTGTTGAAATCCGACGCCGGGCTCGATGATCCGATCATGGAGGTTCCGCCCGCCGCCGGCACTCTCCTGGCCTTCAAGAGGTCTGACAATTCCTGGCACGGCCACAAGCCGTTTGACGGCGAGCGCCGGGTCATCCAGTTCAATTGGGTGACCTCGGAAGGCGACCGTCGCATCGCCATGCTGCGCCACCATCTCTCGGCGGCGGTCAAGCGCCTGTTCGGCAAGACGGCGGAACAACCTTACGCCTGAAGCATTCCCTCCCCACAAGGGGGAGGGAGTTGGCGCCGTCGCTTGTCACGCGGATTACGAATTTCGCCAGATTTGTTCATAGACGCCGATGATTTCCTCGACCTCCCGGTCGCGGTTGAAGGCCTCCATGACTTCTCGCTCGCGCGCGCGCGCCGATCGCGGCGATCTTTCCGGGCGCGCGCATCAGCGGCTCGATCGCCGCGGACAAAGCCTCCACGTCGCCGGTCGGCGCCAGGACGCCGGTCGCGCCGTCCTCGATCACCAGTTCCGCCGCGCCGGCGCGGGTGGCCGCAACGGCGTTGCCCGCCGCCATCGCCTCCAGCATGGTCAAACCAAAACCTTCGACGCGCGAGGCGAAAACATAGATCGAAATGCGCTGGTACCACAGCGGCACTTCCTGGATCGGCAATTCGCCGAAGAAACGGATGCGATCCGAGAGGCCGGCGGCGGCGATTTCGCTCTTGAGCTGGTTGACGAAAGCCGCGTGATCCGGGGTGATCAGGCCGATGATCACGGCGGTGAAATCGGGATATTTGGGCAGCAGCCGCAGCATGGCGGCGACGAACAGGTCGATGCCCTTCTGTTTGCGCACCCGGCCGAACACGCCGATCCCGTATTTCCCGGGCAAGCCGGTCGCGGCGAAAGCCGCCGCGCGATCCAGCGGCGGCTTGTAGGTTTCGAGGTCTATGCCGTGATGGATCACGGTCGCCGCGCGCTCAAGATAAGAGGCGGAGATTTCGCTGGTGGCGATGATCTCGTCCATCCGCGAAACCAGGAAGCGGGTAAAGGCGGTTTGGCGGCGCTGTCCCGCCCAGTTGAAAATCAGCGCGAAGCGCCAGCCCAGCCATTTGAACAGCAGGCCGACCATCATTTCGATGTTGCGGCGGGCGTGCCAGATCCGGACCTTGTGGCGCTTCGGCGCGCGGAAGCGCAGGCCCAGCAGGCCGAAAACGGAAAGCCGCGCGATTCCCTCCGGCGCGTCGGGGCCGAACCAGACCGCGTCGCGTTTTTGCGCGATCAAGGGCGCGATGGTGCGGTTGACCGCCGTTCCGCCCGAATAGCGGAAGCTTAAGTTCGGAATGATGACTTCGATCTCGTCCAAAATCCGTTCCTCGACCGGCTGATTTGCGCGTCGTTGACGGGCGAATAGCCTATCGGCGGCTTTTGCGAAACCCGTCTTATGGATTTGGGCGCGGCGCGGGAAGATCACGAAAATTTCCGCGCGGGCGACGCATATCGCCCGAAACGAGCGGGATTCTTGGAGGTTTGCGGCCAAGCCGCCGAATGTTCAACAGTGCGTCAGGCGGTGGCGGACGCGGAAAAGCGCCTCATCATCGCTTTTCGCCTCGCGAAAAAAATCCGCCCCGGCCGGCTCCCTATCCGGGACGAGGCGAAAGCGCCAAAATTTCCTTAACGGAGCAGCTTCAACACCGCCCTGCCCGCCTTGCTGTGCAACTCCTTGGCGTTCAGCGTGCCGTCCTGGTCGGCGTCGGCGGCTTTGAATTTCGTTTCGACCAGCGCCAGATATTCATCCTTGGTCAGGGTCGTGTCCTTGTCGGGATCGGCGCCGGCGAGATCGGCTTTGGTCACCCGGCCCTTCAGTTCCTTGATGTCGAGCGTGCCCTCGTGATCCTTGTCGAGCTTGTCGAACAGGGCGCCGCCGGCTTTTTTCGCCTCCGCGAGATCGAGCGTCCCGTCGGCGTCCGGATCGAGCGCCTTGGGAACGCCGGCGGCGAAAACTGGAGCCGCGCACAAGGAAGCGGCGGCGGCGAGCAGGATCGAACGACGGTCGAACATGACAATATCTCCCTGTCTGAAATCCAGCCGAATATAAAGCAAAGGCGCTGGCCGGAAAAGCGCGCGGCTACAGAGCATATTGGCGGATTTATTGTTTCAAGGCGTCCAAGGCCGCGCGCATAAGATCCATCGAAGTGCGCGCGCCGAGCTTGCTTTTCAAGGCGGTGCAGTTGTTGGCGACGGTCTTGTAAGAGACGCCGAGCTTGTCGGCTATGGCGCCGATGGTCTCTCCCGCCGCGAGCAGGCGGACGATTTCCAGTTCGCGCTGGGAAAGCTGCGCCAGTTTCGCATCGAACCGGGCGAAAGCCATTTTGCGCGCCATGGCGGCGGGCAGATAGGTTCCCCCTGCGAAAACCTGCCGCAGGGCGGAGGCGAACAAGGCGGGGTCGTCGTTCTTGGCGATATAGCCCTTGGCGCCGATCTGAATCGCGCGGGCGGCGAAGGCGGGGTCGTCGTTCATGCTGAAAATGACGATGCGCGCCCCAAAATCCTGGGCCAGCACCCGCGCCGCGAGTTCGAAGCCGGAGACGCCGGGCAGATTGATGTCGATCACCGCAACATCCGGCGCATGGGCTGCATAAGCGGCAAGGCCGGAATCGGCGTCGTGGGCGGCGAAAACTTCGATGTCCGACTCGGCCGCGAGCAGCGCCTTGCAGCCGGACACCACCACCGGGTGGTCATCGACGATCAGAACGCGCATGGCGCGGGCTTCCCCTTCCCTCGACCGAAAGATGCGCCACAACAAGCTGCGGCGCAAGCCGGCCACGGCCGCGAAGCACTTGCCAAAGCCTGCGAAAATCCATTATGAACATTCGTGGCGGATTGTCCGCCCCTTGATCGAGCCGCCCGTGTCCTTTGACGCTGACCAGATGCTGACGATGAGAGCCGGCCTTTTGCGCCCGGCGGCGTCGGCGCGCGCGCTCGCTGTCGGCCGGACGCTCCTTCTTCTTATCGACCCCTGAGGGCCGGCCGGGCCAAGCCTGGGCGCTCAGGGGAGTTTGAGCCGCAGCCTTTTCCGGCCCCGGCCCCGCGTGTCCTCAAAAAACTCGTCAGGACGATGCGGAAGCGCCAGGGCGTCAATCGTCAGGACCACGCCATGACCGAACCTCATTCTTCCACCAACGCCGACCGCGTCGTCATATTCGACACCACCTTGCGCGACGGCGAGCAATGCCCCGGCGCCTCGATGACTTTCGAGGAGAAGCTGGAAGTCGCCGACATTCTGGACGCTTTGGGCGTCGATGTGATGGAGGCCGGCTTCCCGATCGCCTCGCAGGGCGATTTCGATTCCGTGTCGGAAGTCGCGCGCCGGGTGAAAAACGCCTCGGTCTGCGGCCTGTCGCGGGCTTCCGCGAAGGACATCGACCGTTGCGCGGAAGCGGTGCGCCATGCGCGCATCCCGCGCATCCACACCTTCATTTCGACCTCGCCGGTCCATATGAAATACAAATTGCAGATGGAGCCGGAAAAGGTGCTGGAAATGATCGCCTCCTCGGTCACGAGGGCGCGCAACCATGTCGCATTCGTCGAATGGTCGGCGGAGGACGCCACCCGCACCGAGCATGATTTTCTGTGCCGCGCCGTCGAGATCGCGATCAACGCCGGGGCGACCACGGTCAACATTCCCGACACCGTCGGCTACACCACGCCGGACGAATATCGCGCTTTGTTCGAAATGCTGCGTTCGCGCGTGCCCAATGCCGACAAGGCGATCTTTTCGGTCCATTGCCACGACGATCTGGGCCTGGCGGTCGCCAATTCCATCGCCGGGGTCAAGGGCGGCGCGCGTCAGATCGAATGCACGATCAACGGCATCGGCGAGCGCGCCGGCAATGCGGCGCTGGAAGAAATCGTCATGGCGATGCGCACCCGCGCCGACGCCTTGCCGTTCACCAACAACATCGACAGCAAGCTGCTGACTCGCGCGTCAAAGCTGGTTTCGGCGGTGACCTCCTTCCCGGTCCAGTACAACAAGGCGATCGTCGGGCGGAACGCCTTCGCCCATGAGAGCGGCATCCATCAGGACGGCATGCTGAAGAACGCCCACACTTACGAGATCATGACGCCGGAATCGGTCGGCGTGCAGAAGACCTCTCTGGTGATGGGCAAGCATTCCGGCCGCCACGCCTTCAAGGAGAAGCTGAAGGAACTGGGCTACGATCTGAGCGACAACGCCTTGGAGGTCGCCTTCGTCCGCTTCAAGGATTTGGCCGACCGCAAAAAGATCGTCTATGACGACGACATCGCCGCTTTGGTCGATGACGAGATCGCCAACGCCCATGAGCGGATCAAGGTGGTGGAGTTGACCGTGGTCGCCGGCACCAAGGGGCCGCAAAAGGCGGCTTTGACGCTGGAGATCGACGGCGAGCAGAAAACCCATCAGGCGACCGGCAACGGTCCGGTGGACGCGATCTTCAACGCCATCCACGCCTTGGCGCCGCATCACGCCCGACTGGAGCTGTTCCAGGTCCATGCGGTGACCGAAGGCACCGACGCGCAGGCCGAAGTCACGGTGCGCCTGTCGGAAGACGGCAATGTCGTCTCGGGACGCGGCGCCGACCCGGACACTCTGGTCGCCTCGGCGCGCGCCTATGTCTCCGCGCTGAACAAGATTTTCGCCAAGCGCGGGCGCGGGCCGATCGAGGCCGTGGCGATCCTGTGATCCCACAGGCGCCGCCCGCGAAAATCGCGGGCGGCGCTTCTTTTTGGGCGCGAGCGCCCTATCTTAGAGCATATTCCCGAAAAGTTGATAGACTTTTCGGACAAGAATATGCGTCAAAACAATGAAATAACTGAGCGCGTTCGACTCTGTGATTTGCGAACGCGCTCTAGGGGCGACCGGAGGCTTTCATGATCGGATTTCTGCTTCGCGCCGCCATTGTCGCGCTCGGGCTGTGGGTGGCGTCGCGCATCGTTCCCGGCATCGGTTTCAATTCGACCGAGACATTGCTTGTCGCGGCGGTCCTGCTCGGCCTCGTCAACGCCATCGTGCGGCCGGTCCTGATCGTGCTGACCTTGCCGATCACCGTGTTGACGCTCGGGCTGTTCCTTCTGGTGGTGAACGGGCTGATGATCGAGCTTGTCGCCCATCTGCTCGCCGGCTTCGTCGTCCAGGATCTTGGCGCGGCGATCCTGGCTTCGCTGGTGGTGAGCGTCGTGAGCTGGGTGGTGTCCTGGTCGATCGGGCCGTCCGGCTATGAGGTCATGATCGTCCGGCGCTGAGGCGCCCGCGAAAAAAACCAGCCGGCGTCCCTTTCCGTAACGCGCTTGAAAACTTTGGACGTTAAAAGCTCCGGCGATTCAATTTTTTGCCGAGAACTCCGGGGTCGCGCCGTGCAGATTTTCCTGTCCTTTCTGGTCGCTGTGGCGGCCTTCGTGCTGCTGATGACGGTGATCGGCAGTTTTTTCACCGTCCAGACCGCGCAGGTCGCCGTCATCACCCGCTTCAACCGCTATCTCCGCGTCGCCCAGGCGGGGTTAAACTGGAAAGTTCCCTTCATCGACCGGGTCGACGGGCGGATGAGCCTGCGCGTCGATCAGATCTCGCTGACCATGGAGACCAAGACCAAGGATAATGTCTTCGTCACCATCCCGATTTCGGTGCAGACGCGCGTCCGGCGGGAGAAGGCCTATGAGGCCTATTACAGCCTGTCCGACCCTCGGGCGCAGATTCAGGCCTATGTCGAACAGGTGGTGCTCGGCCATGTGCCGGGCATGACGCTGGACGAGGTTTTCGCCAGCCAGTCGAGCATAGCGGCGGCGGTCAAGCATGAGCTCGATGTCGATATGGCGGCCTTCGGCTATGAGATCGTCAATGTGCTGGTCACCGACATCATCCCCGACGCCAAGGTCAAATCGGCGATGAACGACATCAACGCCGCCCAGCGCGAACAGGTCGCGGCGGCCGCGCGCGGCGAGGCGGAAAAGATCCTGGTGGTCAAGAAGGCGGAAGCCGAGGCCGAAAGCAAGGCCTTGCAGGGCCAGGGCATCGCCAATCAGCGCAAGGCGATCATCGACGGCCTGCGCGGCTCGATCGAGGAGTTCCAGAAATCGATCGGCGACGCCAGCGCCAGGGAGGTCATGCAGCTGGTGCTGGTGACCCAATATTTCGACACGCTCAAATCGATCGGCGAACAGGGCAAGACCAACACCTTGTTCGTCTCCCATTCGCCCGGCGCGGTGCAGAACTTTTCCGAACAGATCATGCAGGCCATAGCCGGCGCGGCCGAACTGGGCAAATAAGGCGCGAAAGGCCGGTTCCGACCAAAAGACGAACCGCGCCTTCCGATTTCATTTCATCCCGGACTTGCCCGACAGGCCACTGGCGGCGCAATCTTGGCGACCCGGGCCGTTCCGGCCGGACGACAAATTTGAGGAAACGCCATGGCGGTCGAAACCAAGAGGCCCGAGACCATTGTCCTTCACGCCGGCTGGCGAGCCGACCCGGCCACCGGCGCGGTGGCGCCGCCGATCTACCAGACCACCAGCTACCAGTTCCGCGACACCGAGCACGCCGCCAATCTCTTCGCGCTGAAGGAACTGGGCAATATTTACACCCGGCTGGGCAATCCCACGACCGACATTCTCGAACAGCGCCTCGCCGCGCTCGAAGGCGGCGCCGCGGCGCTCTGCGTCGCGTCCGGCCAAGCGGCTTCGGCCTTCTCCTTGCAGAATCTCGCGCGGGTCGGCGACAATGTCGTCTCCTCGACCGACCTTTATGGCGGCACCTGGAACCTTTTCGCCAATACGCTGAAGGATCAGGGCGTCGAGGTCCGTTTCGTCGATCCTTCCGATCCGGAGAATTTCCGCCGCGCGACCGATTCCCGCACCCGCGCTTATTTTGCCGAAACCCTGCCCAACCCCAAGCTCGCGGTCTTCCCCATCGCCGAAGTGGCGGCGATCGGCCGCGAGATCGGCGTCCCGCTGATCATGGACAATACCGCGGCGCCGATTCTCACCCGCCCGCTCGACCACGGCGCGGCGGTGGTGGTCTATTCCACCACCAAATTCATCGGCGGCCATGGCGCGGCGATCGGCGGCGCGATCGTGGACGGCGGCAATTTCGACTGGGAAAAATTCGCCGAGCGCCAGCCCGCGCTCAACACGCCGGACCCGTCCTATCATGGCGCGGTCTGGACCCAGGCCGTGAAGCCGATCGGTCCTGTGGCCTATATCATCAAGATGCGCACGACCTTGCTGCGCGACCTCGGCGCCGCGCCCTCGCCCTTCAATTCCTTCCTCACCTTGCAGGGCCTCGAAACCCTGCCCCTGCGCATGGAGCGCCATTGCCAGAACGCGGCCGCCGTCGCCGCCTGGCTGGCGAAGAGGCCGGAAATCACCAAAGTGATCCATCCCTCGCAGCAGACCGGCGAGACCCGCGCACGGGCCGACAAATATCTCAAGGGCGGCTATGGCGCGCTCGTCGGCTTCGAACTCGCCGCGGGCGCCGCGGCAGGCAAGAAATTCATCGACGCGCTGAAACTTTTCTATCACGTCGCCAATATCGGCGACGCCCGCAGCCTCGCCATCCATCCGGCCTCGACGACCCATTCGCAACTCGCCGAGGAGGCGCAGCGCGCCACCGGCGTTTCGCCAGGCTATGTCCGGCTGTCGATCGGCCTTGAGCATATCGACGACATTCTCGCCGATCTCGACCAGGCGCTGAAGGCGCTCTGACCGCCAAGCCCGCGCCGCCGGTTTCAGCCGGCGGCCCCGGCCCCGCTTTCGCAAGCCGCCTTTTGCAAAAAAAACAATGTAGGTGCTTTCTAACATGGCGCCTTGATATTAATATAGCTCATGCTATATTCGTCGCGAACAACGGGGACGGCCATGACCCATCTTGTGGCGACGCCAAATCTGACCGACAGCACGACGTTCCGGATTCGCGAGGTTCTGGCCGGCCAGCGCGGCGGGTTGCGCTCGGCGCTGCTTTTCGCCGGACCGGCGGTCATCGCCTCGATCGCCTATGTCGATCCCGGCAATTTCGCCACCAATATCCAGGCGGGCGCCGGCTATGGCTATGCCCTGTTGTGGGTTGTGGTTCTGGCCAATCTGATCGCCATGCTGTTCCAGGCGCTCTCGGCCAAGCTGGGCGTCGTCACCGGACGCAATCTCGCCGAAATGTGCCGCGAGCGTTTCCCGGCCTCGGTGCGCTACGCCATGTGGGCGGTCAGTGAAATCGCCGCCATGGCCACCGATCTCGCGGAATTTCTGGGCGGGGCGATCGGCCTGTCGCTGCTGCTCCACCTGCCGCTGATCCTCGGCATGGCGGCGACGGCGGCGGCGACTTTCGGCATATTGATGTTCGAAGGCCGCGGCTTCCGCCCGATGGAGCTGATCATCGGCGGCTTTATCGCGATCATCGGCTTTTCCTATCTGGCCGAAATGTTCATCGCCCCGGTCGATTGGGCGGGCGCGGGCCGCGCTTTGGCCACGCCGTCGCTGCCCGACGCCAAGGCCTTGACCATCGCGGTCGGGATCGTCGGCGCGACCGTCATGCCGCACGCCATTTTCCTCCATTCCGGGCTGACCCAGAATCGCGCGCCGGCGCGCAACGATACCGAGCGCCGGAAATTGCTGCGCTTTTCGACCTGGGAAAGCGTGATCGCGCTGGCCGTCGCCGGGGCAGTCAATGTCGCCATGGTGATCATGGCGGCGAGCGCCTTCCATGCCGGCCATGCCGATGTCGCCGAAATCGGAACCGCCTATCACAGCCTGACGCCATTGCTGGGCGGCGCGGCGGCCGGCGTGTTCCTGGTCTCGCTGCTGGCGTCGGGGATTTCCTCCTCGGCGGTCGGGACCATGGCCGGGCAGATGATCATGCAGGGTTTTGTGGGCTTTCGCATCCCGATCTGGCTGCGCCGCCTGGTGACCATGCTGCCGGCTTTCGTCGTCGTGGCGATGGGCGTCAACGCCACCGACGCCCTGGTTTTCAGCCAGGTCGTGCTGTCCTTCGCCTTGCCGGTTCCGATCTTCGCCCTGGTCCTGTTCACCCGCGACCGCGCCGTGATGGGGGAATTCGTCAATGGACGGCTGACCGCCGCCGCGGCCATCGCCGGGACATTGGTGATTCTCGCGCTGAACGCGATTTTGCTGCTTCAGACTTTCAATGTCCCGATCCCCGGCCTTCCCGCCGTCTGATCGGGGCGGAAAATTTTTCGCGCTGGCGCGAATTATAGACTGGTCTATATATTTTCGCGTTTCTTCCAATTCGTGAAAGCGAAACGCTTGGTGAAATCCTCAGCTTCCGGCCAAAAACGCCTTGCCCCGACCGATCCCGAGGCGCGGGCCGAGGCTTTTCAGAAAAGCCGCGACGACCGCCGCTTCGAATTGAAGGAAGATTATGTCGAGCTGATCGCCGAGCTGATGGCGCAGCAAGGCGAGGCGCGTCAGACCGACATCGCCCGCCGGCTCGGCGTCACCCAGCCGACGGTCGCCAAAATGCTGAAGCGCCTCGCCGAGGACAATCTGGTTTCGCAGCGCCCCTATCGCGGCGTTTTCCTGACCGAGGACGGACAGCGCCTGGCGGCGGCGACCCGGCGCCGGCATGAAATCGTCGAGGCCCTGCTGCGGCGCCTCGGCGTCGATCCCGACACCGCGCGCAAGGACGCCGAGGGCATCGAACATCACGTCAGTGAAAAGACGCTCGAAGCCTTCGAGCTTTTCCTCGCGACAAGGTGACGCCGCCCGACAGCGCTTGACAGGCGCGGCTCTTTTGATAGGCGTGTCCGGGCCGGTGTTTTTCGACCGCGCCGGGGCGATTGAGAGGGACTATGGCGTTCGACCGCATCGGCTCGCGTTGGGCCGGCCTGTTTTTCCATGCGATGCTTGTCGCCGCGGTGCTGAGTTTCGGCCTGGGGGCCTCCGCCCGGGCGCAGGGCGTGGCCAAGGGCAAATACGGCGACTGGGAAATGCGCTGCGAAACCCCGCCCGGCGCCGCCCATGAGCAATGCGCCTTGATGCAAAGCGTCGCCGCCGAGGACAAGCCCAACGTCAATCTCGTGGTGATCGTGCTCAAAACGGCCGACGGCAAGAGCCGGCTGCTGCGCGTCATCGCGCCGCTGGGCGTGCTGCTGCCCTCCGGCCTCGGCCTCAAGATCGACGCCGCCGACATCGGCCGCGCCGGCTTCGTGCGCTGCCTGCCCTCGGGCTGCATCGCCGAAGTGGTGATGGAGGACAAGCTGATCCAGCAGTTGAGCTCCGGGACCACCGCGACCTTCATCATTTTCCAGACTCCCGAGGAAGGCGTCGGCATTCCCTTGAGCCTGAACGGATTCAAGGACGGGTTCACCAAATTGCCCTGACCGGGGCTTGTCAAACGGCGGCTTCTGGAGCGCGCATCATGTCGGATATGGAACAGGCGCCCGCCCGCACGCCGCTCTACGCCCGCCACATCGCTTTGGGCGGGCGGATGGTCGATTTCGCCGGCTACGCCTTGCCGGTGAATTACAGCAAGGGAGTCCTCGCCGAACATCTCTTCACCCGCGAAAACGCCGGCCTGTTCGACGTTTCCCACATGGGACAGGCGATTCTCTCGGGGCCCGACGCCGCGCGCCGGCTCGAAAGCCTGGTTCCCGGCGACATTCAGGCGCTCGCGTCCGGGCGGATCCGCTACACCCAGTTCACCAATGACCAGGGCGGCATCCTCGACGATCTGATGGTGACCAGGCTCGCCCCCAATGCTGCGGGCGAAAGGCTTTTTCTGGTGGTCAACGCCGCCTGCAAACAGGCCGACTTCGCCCATCTGCGCGCGAAATTGCCGGATTTGCGCCTTGAGGTCCTTGAGGACCATGCCTTGCTCGCCCTGCAGGGGCCGGCGGCGGCGGAAGCGCTGGAGCGCCATGTTCCCGGCGTCTCCCGGCTCGGCTTCATGGCGCAGGACTATTTCTCCTGGCGCGGCGGCGAAATCGGCGTATCGCGCTCGGGCTACACCGGCGAGGACGGTTTCGAGCTTTCCTTGCCCGCCGACGCCGCGCGATCCCTCGCCGACCAGCTGCTGCTGGAGGATGACGTCGAGCCGATCGGCCTTGGCGCCCGCGATTCTCTGCGCCTCGAAGCGGGCCTGTGTCTCTATGGCCATGACATCGACACGACCACCAGCCCGATCGAAGCCGGCCTCGTCTGGTCGATCTCGAAGCGCCGGCGCGAGCAAGGCGGCTTTCCCGGCGCCGCGCGCCTCCAGAAAGAACTGGCCGAAGGCTTGACCCGCCAGCGGGTCGGCCTGGCGCCCGACGGCAAGGCGCCGGCGCGCGAGGGCGCGGAAATCACCGATGCGGAAGGCGCGGTCATCGGCAAGGTCACGTCGGGCGGCTTCGCGCCTTCGCTCGGCCGGCCGGTCGCCATGGGCTATGTTCCACCCGAATTCGCGCGCGAAGGAACCTCGGTGAATTTGATCGTGCGCGGAAAGGCTTTGCCGGCGCGGGTTGTTGCCCTGCCCTTCGTTCCCAATCGCTATCACCGACCTGCTCAGGTCTGATTTTCGGAGTTTTCCATGGCCGAAATGCTGTTCACCAAGGATCACGAATATATCGTCGTCGAGGACGGCGTCGGCCGGGTCGGCATCACCCGTTTCGCGCAAGGGCAGCTCGGCGACGTGGTTTTCGTCGAGCTGCCCGACATCGGCGCCCAGCGCAAGCAGGGCGAGGAAGCGGGCGTGGTCGAGAGCGTCAAGGCGGCGAGCGAGGTCTTTTCGCCGGTCTCGGGCGAGGTGGTCGAAGTCAATTCCGATCTCGCCGACCATCCGGCCCTGGTCAATGAAGACCCCCACGGCGACGGCTGGTTCTTCAAGATCAGGATCGCCGATCCGTCCGAACTTTCGGGCCTCCTCGACAAGGCGGCCTATGACGCCTTGGTCGCTTCGCTCGCCTGAGTTTTTTGAGGGGGCCGCATGATTGACATTGTCGCGCCCACGCTTTGCCCGCATTGCGCCAAGCCGGATTTTCTATGCGTCTGCGATTCTGTCGAGCCGATCGACAATAAAGTCGCTCTGCTGATCCTCCAGCATCCGCAGGAGCAGGACCGGCTGCTCGGCACGGCGGGCGTGACCCGCCGGGCATTGACCAACGCCGAACTCAAAATCGGCCTGTCCTGGCCGAGCCTCTCCAAGGTTTTGGGGCGCGAGGCCGACCCGTCGCAATGGGCGATTTTGCATCTCGGCGCCGCTCACGCGAAAAATTTGCCGCGCGAGCGCGAAGTCATCGTGCTCGACAAGAAGGGCGAGCCCTTGCCGGACCAGGACAGGGCGCTGACAGGGCTCAAGGGAATTGTGATTTTCGACGGCTCCTGGGCCCAGGCCAAGACTTTATGGTGGCGCAACCCTTGGGTGCTCAAGGCCAGGAGACTGGCGCTCAACCCCCAGAAACCCTCGCTTTACGGCGCGCTGCGCCGCGAACCCCGCCGCGAGGCGCTCTCGACCCTCGAAGCCGCGGCGCTGGCCCTTTCGCGGCTGGAAAACCGCCCGGAAATCGAAAGCGCTTTGCTCAAGGATTTTGCCGCCATGCTCGACAAATATCGCGCCGCGCTGGCCAGCGGCGCGGTGTCGCCGCCGGAGCCCGCACACAAGAGCGGACCGCCGCGAAGGGGAAGAAAAACGGCGGCGCCCGCCAGGTGAAGGGCGGGCGTCTCTTTCGCCCCTTGGCCGATTGTCAGGCGGGCGCGCCAGGCGCTCACACCTGCGAGGGCCGCCCAGGCTAAAGCATATTCCCGAAAAGTTGATAGACTTTTCGGATCAGAATATGCGGTAAAACAATGAAAGTGCCGAGCGCGTTCGACTCCCTGATCCGCGAACGCGCTCTAGACCATTTTCAAGTTTCATGGAAACATGAAAATGGTCTAGATTCTTGTTTTAACGCGTTTTCTTAACGCGAACCGGGTTCCACTTCGCTTGAAAACGCGCTAGGCGGCCAGTCCGCGCATTTCCGCGAGCGACACATTGTCGAGCACTTCTGAAATGGCGTTGCGCGCTTTGACCATCACCAGCCGCACCGCGCAGGCGCGCTCGTCGCCGCAATCTTCACAGGCGCGATAAGCTGTGACGCTGGCGCAGGAGATCGGCGCCAGCGGCCCGTCGAGCGCCCGCACGATCTGCCCCACGGTGATCTGATTCGCCGGCCGCGCCAGCGCGTAGCCGCCGCCTTTGCCCTTTTTTGCGAACACCAGACCGGCGTTGCGCAATGCCGATAGAATCTGGTCGAGGAATTTTTTCGGGATAGCATTGGCGTCGGCGATGTCCTGAGCTTGCGCCCTGCCGCCCGCGTCCAACCCGGCGAGATGGACCATCGCCTTAAGGCCATATTTTCCCTTGTTCGTCAGCATATCTCCCTTCCCACCCCACGCGCCGATTGCGCGAAACTATCATTTCGTTCCCCAAAAACCCATCAAAACGATCGAAAAACCATTGAATGGCTTGGTCTCGGGCGCCGATGCGAAAGCCGCGCGCCCGGTGGCGGCTTCTCTTTTTATTGACTAAATTGATCATCTAACTATATTTTATAGTCATCGCTCGACACGCGCTCCGCCGTGCTGTCCTCGCCGGACGGGCAAGCGCCGGCCCCACGCGGTTCGAAAGGGTCGTTGTTGCAAATGAAATTCCTCGTCCTGGCCGCAGGCCTGAGCCTTTGCGCAACCGGCGGCGCCCGAGCGGACGACCTTTCTCAGCTTCACGAGCAGACCGAGGCGCTGAAACGGCAGAACCAAAAGCTGGCCAAGCGCCTGGAAAAGCTGGCGCACCGGCACAAGGTTGAGCCGGTCGCCCGATCGTCGTCGCCACAGCCCGCATCCGCCCAGGAATTCATCGTTTCGACGTCCGCGGCGCCGCTCGACGTCTTGACCGGCGACGGCCCTGTCACATGGCATGGCGTAACGCTTTTCGGCGTCATCGACGCCGGCGTCGCATGGCAAAGCGCCGGCGCGCCATTCAATGGCGCCTATCCCCAAGGGCTCGAATACGCCATTTCAAAGAACAGCAGTCGTTCGATATGGAGCATCGCGCCGGGCGGGATGGGCTATTCGGGCGTGGGATTAAAGAGCGAAGAGGAAATCCTGCCCGGCGTCGCCGGCGTGTTGGCCGTCGATACGAATTTCAGTTCGGCTTCGGGACAGCTGGCGAACGGCCCCGCCTCGCTGGTCCAGAACAATGGCGTTGCGCCCGCCTCGCAAAGCGCGAACGGCGATTCCGCGCGCGCGGGCCAGGCCTTCAACGATTTTGCTTATGTCGGCGTGTCTTCGCCGACATACGGGCTTCTCACTTTCGGCCGCCAACGCACTTTAACCACCGACGATCGCGTCGTTTACGATCCGATCGGCGGCTCACTGGCCTTCTCCCTGCTCGGTTATTCGGGCGCGTTGTCGAGCGGCGACACCAAGAACAGCCGCTTCGACCATTCGATCAAATATCTCGTTCACATCGGCCCGACGCGGTTTGGCGCCATTTACAAGCTTGGCCAGTCCGACTCCGGCTCCAGCCCGACCAATGGTTCGGCTTACCAGCTATCGGCCGGCTTCGATTACCAGGACTTATCGTTCGACGCCGTCTACAGCCACGTCAGCGGCGCCGTCGCATTGTCTTCCCTTTCGGCCGCGCAGGTCCTTGTGGAGCCCGTCGGCTCGCTCGCGGGCGCCGTTTCCGACAACCGGGCCGTGCTGTTGTCGGCAAAATATACCGTCAATCAGTTGAAGTTCTTCGGCGGCTACGAACATATCGACTATGCGGATCCCAAGGCCCCGATCGCGGCCCCTACGGTCGACTCGAACGGCTATCTCGTGAGCGTCGTCAACAACACTGCCTATGAATATCACGACAAGATCCTGCAACTGCTATGGACCGGCTTTAAATATGCTTACAATAGTCAGTTCGACGTTAGCATTGGCTATTATCACGAATGGCAGAACAGTTATGGCAAGCTCGCCTGCGCCACGGCTTATAACTCCACACTCATCGCCAACGCCTCGACCTGCTCCGGAACCGAGGACGCGATCGGCTTCGTCGGCGAATATCATTTCAACAGGCGCTTTGAAGCTTACGCGGGCGTGATGTACAGCGGCGTGACCGGAGGCATGGCGAACGGCTTCCTTCACGCCAGCAGCTTCGATCCCATGGTTGGCCTCCGCTATGCGTTTTGAAGCCGCGATCTCCCGCGATCGTGGCGCCACGGCGGCGCCCGCCAGAACAGTCCGGCTCGACCCTGGCTCCGCCTTTGCGCCAACGTGGATTGGAGAGCATCCACCCCTTCGGACGGATAGTTGATTTAATTTGTCGATTTAATAATCTCCATCGACAACTCAGGGCGGCCCACGATGCAGAGCGCGCATTTCATTCAGTTCCCCTTTACCTTCGCCGGTTTGATCGTCGGATCGCTGGTGGGGCTGACGGGCGTAGGCGGCGGCTCGCTGATGACGCCCTTGCTGGTGCTGATGTTCGGCGTCCACCCGGCGGTCGCGGTTGGCACGGACCTGCTCTATGCCGGGATCACCAAGTTCAGCGGCTCGGCCGTCCATCACGCCCGCGGCTCGATCGACTGGAAAGTGGTGCGGCGGCTGGCGTCCGGCTCCGCGCCGGCGTCGCTGATGACCCTCGCGGCCCTTTCACATTTCGGCGTCCTGTCGTCGCGATCGAACAATGCGATTTCCGTTATCCTCGGTTATGCGCTCCTGTTTACGGCGGCGACCCTGGTTTTCCGGCCATGGCTGGCAGCCAGGGCCCAACCCTTTTTCCAAAGCTTGCCGGACGCCCGGATCGGCTTTTTGACCGTGATTCTCGGCACCGCGCTCGGCGTTGTCGTCACGATGTCTTCGGTCGGGGCCGGGGCGATTGGCGTCACCGCCCTGCTGATGCTCTATCCGCGCATGCCCACCTTGCGCATCGTCGGTTCCGACATCGCTCACGCCGTTCCGTTGACCCTGATCGCCGGCGCCGGCCATTGGATGATCGGCTCGGTCGACTGGTCCATGCTGGTTTCGCTGCTGCTTGGCTCCATTCCAGGAATCATCGTCGCCAGCCATTTCGCCGCCCGCGCGCCGGATCGCGTCCTGCGCGCGCTTCTCGCTCTCACTCTCGTTGTGGCCGGAGCCAGGCTGGCGATGTGACGGCGTTCCCGAAGGCCGGCGAAGGTCATTGCAACGCGCGCGAAAAGTCGACGTGACGCGCTCTCGACCCTGGAAGCGGCGGCGCTGGCTTTGGCGCGGCTGAAAAAAAGGCCGGAGATCGAGACCGCCCTGCTGAAGGATTTTGCCGCCATGCTCGATAAATATCGCGCCGCTGGCCAAAGCGGCGCGATATTTATCGAGCTGTTGTGGTCGCATCGATGAAAGTTTCGCGGGCGGCTATCGCATACTCAGCAGACATTCCGACAGCGAACTCAACGCGCGCTCATACCCGCGAGCGGTCGGCGCATGCCGGAGCGAGCGGCGACAGACTCTACCCGCGAGCGGTCGGCGCATGCCGGAGCGAGCGGTGACAGACTCTACCCGCGAGCGGTCGGCGCATGCCGGAGCAAGCGGCGACAGACTTTACCCGACGCGGCCGTTCGTCACGTGGCAAGCAATTCGCTCATCACCTCAAAGTGGCCCTTCGCGGGGTCGCCGGCGCAGTCCCGGGCGCCCCGGCGCCCACGCCGAACAGGCAGAGCGGTTCAAAGGCCGGTCAGTTTCAAATGCTGTGGCGGATAACGATCGCCTTCGACCTTTATCGCGCCGGCGACCGACTCGATCTCGCTCAAATCTTGGTCTGTGAGAGAGACATGGATCGCGCCCAGATTCTCGTCGAGCCGATCGAGCTTTCGCGTCCCGAAAAGAGGAACGATCCAAGGCTTTCGCGCCAGCAGCCAGGCCAGTGCGATCTGCGCCGGGGTCGCCCCATGCCGCGCGCCGACCCGGCGCAGGAGATCGACCAGCGCCTGGTTGATCTTCCGGGCTTCAGGCGCGAAGCGAGGGATCTGGCCGCGGATGTCATTGCTGTTGAACGTCGCGCTGGCGTCGATCTTGCCGGTCAGGAATCCTCTGCCCAAGGGGCTGAAGGGCACAAGGCCGATGCCGAGTTCTTCGAGCGTGGGAATGATTTCGGCCTCCGGTTCACGCGTCCAGAGAGAATATTCGCTCTGGAGCGCCGTGACAGGATGAACGGCATGGGCGCGCCGAATTGATTTCGCGCCGGCTTCCGACAGCCCGAAATAGCGGACCTTTCCCTGCTGGATCAGCCCCTTCACCGCGCCGGCGACATCTTCCATCGGCACTTTGGGATCAACGCGATGCTGATAGAGAAGATCGATCGTCTCGATCTTGAGCCGGCGCAGGCTGCCCTCGACAGCGCTCCCGATCTGTTCCGGGCGGCTATTGACGCCGCCAAGATGGTCGCCGGTTCTCTGATCGATGTTCCAGCCGAATTTGGTGGCGATCTTCACCCGATCCCGCACAGGCGCCAGCGCCTCGCCGACCATCTCCTCATTGGTCCATGGGCCATAAACTTCGGCGGTGTCGAAAAAATCGACTCCGCGCTCGACCGCCTGACGAATAAGCGTGATCATGTCGGCGCGATCTTCGATTTCACGCGATTTGCCGTAGCCCATGCAGCCGAGCGCGAGAGCGGAGACTTCGAGGCCGCCATTGCCAAGTTTGCGTTTCTGCATGTTCAGCTCTCCAATTGATGAAAGACCGGAATTCCAAGAAAGGCGCGGTCATCAACCCAGGCGAACGATCCTCGCCGTCTGCGCGCGCATGCAGCACGCCGTCAACGGCGACAGGCCAGATCCAGGTCGGCGTTCCATAGTTTGCGCCGTCCTCGCGGGACAGCGCAGGTGGAGATCATCGGCTTGCCATGACGCGCGAATTTCTGTCGCCTGACCGCCGACGGCTTTTCACTCCGCCTTGATGAAATTCGCATCAGCATTCCCCGCGAATGCAAAAGCCTACCGGATGGATGGCGAATCCAGCTGGCCCTTCAGGGCGTCCATCGCCTTGCCGAATGCGATCCAGTCTCCTCGCTTGAGCGCCTCTTGCGCGTCATCGAACGCCTTCTTCGCATCGGCGAATTCCGGCGCCGCGGCGACCGGCGGCTGGTTCGTCGGCGGTTGCGCCGCCGCCGCCGCGCCGACCGGCGATTGGGGCGCCCCGAACAGGGCGGCGAGCGTCTCGTCCAGCGTCGGCTCCATCGCGACCTTGTCGCCGGCCACCGCGATGACCCGCTTGAGCTGGGGAATATTGGCGCCTTCGGCCAGCAGGTAAAGCGGCGTGACGTAAAGAAATGAATTGCCGATCGGCGTCACGACCTGCTTGCCGCGGATCACACGCGACCCGTTTTGATTCCAAAGGGTGAGTTGCGCTGAAATCGTCGGCTCCTGATTGATCATCGCCTCGATCTGGTTCGGGCCAAAGACCAGTTTTTCCTTCGGAAGCTGGTAGCAGATGATTCGGCCGTATGCGGGGAAATCGGATCTTGCGGCCAACCACGAGATCATGTTGTCGCGATGGTTCGGCGTGAACGGCGTCATGAGCATATATTCGAGCTGGCTGCTGCCTGGCAGCTTCGTCAGGATGTAATAGGGCTCCATCTGCTGGGTCTCGCCGCCGTAAGTCTCGATCGGCGACGCCCAAAGGTCCTCGCGATTATAGAAAACCTGCGGGTCGGTCATGTGGAAGGTTCGATATTGGTCGGCCTGGATCGAAAACAGATCCTCCGGATAGCGCAGGTGCCGCCTCAGATCGGGAGAGAGCGCGCCGAGATCGCTGAACACGCCGGGAAAGGTTTTTCGATAGGCGGCCAGGATCGGATCCTTTGGGTCCATGACATAGAAGCGCACGGTCCCGTCATACATGTCGACAATAACTTTCACTGAGTTTCGAATGTAGTTGAGGCCATCGAAGGCGGCCCGCGAAAATGCTGTGGCTCCCCGTGGCGCAAGGACGCGCAAGCCAGTGTTGAAACCCTCATCCGAACCGACGTCGAAAGGCGCCGCCTCGGCCCAGGCGTGCTCCGGATTGGCATAGGGATAATGGTCCGACGTCGTATAGGCGTCCTGGATCCAGTAGAGCCTGCCCCCGCTCAGCACGGCGTAGGGATCGTCGTCGAGTTGCAGGAAGGGGGCGATCCGCGCCACCCGCTCGCGAACGTTTCGATGAATCTGGATGCGGCTGGCGGGCGTGAGGTAAGAGGTCAGAAGCATGTTGACGTCACCCTCGAACCAGGAGAACAGCAGCCGTTTCCAATCGCTGTCCAGCGGGACGCCGCCTTTTCCAGCATAGCTGGTGTAGACGTTGTCATTGCCCTTCGGGTAGTCGAATTCCTTGATGCCGGTCGCGACAATCCGATATCCCGTCGCCGATTCTCCATAATAGATCGCCGGCTGGCTTATGGTCAGGCCGTAGTCCGATCGCGGCGGAACGTTCTCGATCAAATATTGCGGAAAGCCATCCCCGGCGGTCTTCGAGACGAAATTCATCACCACGCCGTAGCCGTGGGTGAACTGCAAATATTGGTTGACCCAGGTCCGCGCTTTCTGCGGGAGGTTCCGCGAAAGCTCACGGCTCGACAACATGACCTGGTGATAGCCGTCCGCCAGGTGATAACGGTCGGTATCGACATTGTAGAACTGGTAGTAGAGCCGTATCGCCTGGGTCTGCTGGTAGGTTTGCAGCAGGGGGCGCGCGTCCCAAAGGCGAATGTTCTGGATGGTGTCCTGGTTTCGCGCGATCGTTTGCTGCGTCAGACTAGCCGTCGCCGGATAGGAGGTCTCCTGGATGGCGTCCAGCCCGTAGGCCGCCCGCGAAAAATCGATATAGTTTTTCAGATAAGGCGTCTCGAGCCCGAGTTCATTCGGCTGGACCACGAATTTCTGCACAAAGAACGGGACCAGCGTCACGCCGATGAACCATAGCGCCACATAGGCGCCGGCGCCCGCAGCCGCCATTTTCAGATTGGGGCGGAATGAATGCAGCGCCAGCAGAACGCTAGCCGCCGCCGAAGCCGCGACCATGACCCAAAGCGCCCAGAGCGTCACATGAACAGCCGCGTAGCCAGCGCCATAAACGACACCTTGATTGCCGTAGAGCAGTTCGAAGCGATCAAGGTAAAATCCCCACCCCAGATTGGCGACCAGAAGCGCCGCGAGGATGGACAGATGTTGCAAGGCCTTGCGACTTGGCTCGCCTCGCCCGAATTCTGTCCCCGGAACGTCGTCAAACAACAGATAGGCCGTCGCCGCCAGCGCGAGCGCCACCACAAACAGGACCGTCAGGCTATCCTGCAACAATTCGTAAAACGGCAGGCGGAACAGATAAAATCCGACGTCGACCCCGAACAGCGGGTCCGACACGCCAAAGGCGCCGCCGTAACGGAAGCGAATATAGCTGTCCCAATCCGAATGGAAGGCGCCGCCGAAAAACCAGGCGACGACCGCGCACGCCAGGATGACATCCACTCTCGCGAGCCTGGGCGCGAATGGCGTCGCGGTGAACCTGATCAGGCTGTTTCGCGCCCAGACGTAAGGCGTTCGCCGCTGCCCCCGGGCGGCGCCGAAGATGTCGGACCAGATCGCGTAACGCAGGTTGAGCCACAGGAAAAGAAAGGCGACCGCAAAGGCGGCGGCAAACATCGCCCAACCAACGGAGAAAATCGTCCAGAAAATGTTCCCGTAACCGAGTTGCCGCATCCACAGCCAGTTCACGACATAGTCTGGAATTGTGTCCAGCGCCGCGATGAACAGGACCGCCGCTATCACCATCGATCGCAATGGATATCGCACGATGTTCGTCCTTTAAGGCGCGTCGCCCGCCCCGCCTGCGCGCGCGGGGGCCCCCGCGCGCCAGGTCGTCGAGGAAACATCGTTCGGTCGTTGTTCGTTCCAGTCCCGAGCCCGAATTCGGCCGCGGATCGCACAGGAATAATTTTGGCACGGCAGTCCCGCGACGAGCAGAACAAGATGAGGCGAACCGTTTTCCCAGCGCGGGATCCGTGCTATGAAGCCCGTTGACCCTTCCCGAAAAGCTGAAAGACCCATGACCCTGGCAGCGCAAGCCGCGCCTGAAAATATCGCCGTTGCGGCCGCAAAACCCTCGCTCGCCGGCCTGACCCGCGCGGGGCTTGCTGACGCCTTGCGCGAGATCGGGACGCCGGAGCGGGAAATCCGCATGCGCGTGTCTCAGCTCTGGCACTGGATCTATTTTCACGGCGCGCAAAATTTCGACGCCATGCTCAATGTCTCGAAAATCATGCGCCAGACGCTGGACCAGCATTTTTCGCTGGCGCGGCCCGAGGTGGTCGAGGAGCAGGTTTCCACTGATGGCACGCGCAAATGGCTGATCCGCATGGCGCCGGTCGATCGGCTCGACAAGGGCGCGGAAGTGGAATGCGTCTATATTCCCGAGGCCGATCGCGGAACCTTGTGCGTGTCGAGCCAGGTCGGCTGCACCCTCAACTGCACTTTTTGTCACACCGGAACCCAAAAACTGGCGCGCAATCTGACCACGGCGGAAATCGTGGCCCAGCTCGTCGTGGCGCGGCAAAGGCTGGGCGATTTCCCCGGCCTGGTCGCCCCCGACAATGGCCTGATCCCCTCGGGTGAGGGCGTGCGCGCGGTGTCCAACATCGTCTTCATGGGCATGGGCGAGCCGCTTTATAATTTCGAGAATGTCCGCGACGCCGTGGACATTCTTTCCGACGGCGACGGGCTTTCGGTGTCAAAACGCCGGATCACGGTTTCGACCTCTGGAGTCGTGCCGCAGATCGAAAGGCTCGGCGCCGAATCCGGCGCGGCGCTGGCGATTTCGCTCCACGCCGTGCGCGACGACCTGCGCGACAAGCTGGTGCCGCTCAACAAAAAATATCCGATCAAGGAGCTGTTGCAGGCCTGCCGCGACTATCCGGGCGCCTCCAATGCGCGGCGCATCACCTTCGAATATGTGATGCTGAAAGGCGTCAACGATTCCCCGGCCGAGGCGCGCGAACTGGTGCGGCTGCTCAAGGGCGTTCCCGCAAAAATAAATCTCATTCCCTTCAATCCCTGGCCGGGCGCGCCTTATGAGTGCTCGGATTGGGATCGAATCGAAAAATTCTCCGACATCGTTTTCAACGCCGGCTACGCCAGTCCGGTGCGCACCCCGCGCGGCCGCGACATTCTCGCGGCCTGCGGCCAGCTCAAGAGCGAAACGGAAAAGCTCCGCGCGCGGGTGCGGCTGGCGGCGGAGCCGGGCTAAGCCCCCTCGACCTCCAGATGGAACGGGATATTGCCCCGCGTCGCGTGGCTGTAAGGGCAGACCATTTCATGCGCCTCCTCCACCAGCTTTTTCAATTCGGCGGTGGGCAGGCTTTTCGAGGTCACTTTCATCTCGACTGCAATGCCAAAACCGCCACCGTTGCGCGGGCCGACCGATACTTTGCAGGTGACGGTTGCATCCGGAATTTTCACTTTATGCTGCGTGGCGACGAAATCGACCGCGCCGCCGAAACAGGCGGCGTAGCCGGCCGCGAACAGATGTTCGGGCGTCGTCGTATCGGGCAGGCCCGGTCCACCCATGCCCTTGCGCACCGAGAGATTGACGCTGACCGAGCCGTCCTCGGTTTCGGAATGGCCGTTGCGCCCGCCGGTATTATGGGCCACGGCATGTTCCAGGACTTTGATGTCATAGGTGGTCATCTTGCTCTCCCTCGGGTACGAAAAACGCGCATTTTTTAACCTTTGGCGCGTCCATTTGGTTGCGCCGCGCCGTTAATTTTCATGCGCGGCGCCCTCGCTTTTCGCGGCGATGTTCTATAAAAGTTCTTACAGGATTTGCTCGATTGGACAAGAATGGATTGGTCCGCCCAGCAGGATAAGGCGCTTTCCGCCGTCGCGCGCTGGATCGGCGAGTCCGGCGGGCCCCAGCTTTTCCGGCTGTTCGGCTATGCCGGGACCGGCAAGACCACGCTGGCGCGCCATATCGCCGAAAATGTCGATGGCGAGGTGCAATTCGCCGCCTTCACCGGCAAGGCCGCGCTGGTCTTGCGCGAAAAAGGCTGCGGCGAGGCCCGCACCATCCATTCCCTGATCTACCGGCCCAAGGACCTCGACAGCGAGGAGCCGAGCTTCGTGCTCAACGAGGACAGCCTGGCCTCCAGGGCGAGCCTGATCGTCATCGACGAATGCTCCATGGTGGACGAGGAACTGGGCCGCGACCTTTTGTCCTTCGGCAAGAAGGTTCTGGTGCTCGGCGATCCCGCGCAATTGCCGCCGGTGAAAGGCGGCGGCTTTTTCACCGAACAGGCGCCCGACGTGATGCTGACCGAGGTGCATCGCCAGGCGGCGGATAACCCGATTGTGCGCCTGTCCATGCTGGTGCGGGCCGGCGAAAGGCTGGCGCCGGGCGACCATGGCGCGATGCGGGTTCTGCCGCGCGAAAAAATCGACGCCGAACAGGTCAAGGCCGCCGATCAGGTGCTGGTCGGGCTGAACAAGACCCGCCGCGCCTATAATCGGCGGCTGCGCGAATTGTTGGGCTTCAAGGAAGCCTTGCCCGAAGTCGGCGAGAAACTGGTCTGCCTGCGCAACGACAAGGCCAAGGGCCTGCTCAACGGCGCCATTTTCCGGGTCACCCGGGCCTCAGGGATTCGCCGGGCGCGCTATCGCATGGGCCTGACGCCCGAGGAGGCGCCGGGCGTAAAGGCGATCCGCGTCGGCGTGCTGCCGGCGCTGTTCAGCGGCGAGGAGGAGACCATTTCCTATGCCCAGCGGCGGGAGTCGGACGAATTCGATTTTGGCTACGCCCTCACCGTGCACAAGGCGCAAGGCTCGCAATGGGACAAGGTGGTCCTGTTCGACGAAAGCTGGGCCTTTCGCGAGAATCGCGAGCGCTGGCTCTATACCGGCGTCACCCGCGCCGCCAAGGACCTGACTGTCGTGATATAGCTTTTCAAACGCGCGACCCGTTGAACTCGATCATGTTGCGGCGCAACATAGGCGCGTCGGGGCCGAACGGCGCTGTGTCCAGGACGAGGCGAGCGATGAAGAAGGCGAAGACCGTTGCCAACAAAACCTGGGCGCAGCTCCGGGTCGGGGATACCGCCTCGATCGAGCGGACCTGTTTGGAGCGCGACCTTTTCCTCTTCGCCCATGTCTCGGGCAACACCAATCCTCTGATGCTGCCGGGCGTCGAGGGCGCGGAAAGCGCCGAGGCGCCGGTCGCGCCGTCGATGTGGGTCGGCTCGCTGATTTCGGCGGTGCTCGGCAATCTCCTGCCCGGTCCCGGCACGCTCTATCTCGAGCAGAATTTGCAATTCCCGCATCGCGTCCACGTCGGCGACCGCCTCAAGGTGACGGTGACCTGCCGCGAAAAGCGCGCCGAGCCGGTCGCGGCCTTCGACACATCGATCGTCAACAGCCACGGCCAGGTCGTCTGCAAGGGGCTTGCGGTGGTCGAGGCCCCCACCCGCACTATCGAAACCCCGACGCGCGAATTGCCGGCGCTGATCATGGAGGAAAGGGAGCAGTTTCCGCATCTGATCGCTTTGGCCGCGCAATTGCCGCGCCTGAAGACGGTGGTGGTTTGTCCGGAAGACCACAATTCGCTGGGCGGTCCGCTGCTGGCCCATGAAAAAGGGCTGATCGAGCCGATCTTCATCGGCGATCCGGAGCGGATCGCCGCCGCCGCCAGGGAGCTCGAAGCCGATATTTCCGCGTTCAGGTTGATCGAGGAAAAGAACCACCGCGCGGCCGCCGGCCGGGCGGTCGCCATGGTCCGCGCCGGAGAGGCCGGCGCGGTGATGAAGGGCGACCTTCATTCCGACGATCTGCTTGCCGCGGTGGTCGCCAAGGATGGGTTGCGCAGCGGGCGGCGCATCAGCCATGTCTTCGTGCTCGACACGATCACCCTCGACGACCTCCTGTTCGTTTCCGACGCCGCGATCAATATCGCGCCCGACCTTCTGACCAAGATGGACATCGTCCAGAACGCCATCGACCTCGCTTTGGCCTGCGGCGTCGAGCCCAAGGTCGGGGTGCTTTCGGCGGTCGAGGTCATCAATCCGGCGATTCCCTCGACGCTCGACGCCGCCATTCTCTCGAAAATGGCGGAGCGCGGGCAGATTCGCGGCGGCGCGGTTGACGGGCCACTGGCCATGGACAACGCCATCGACATGGACGCCGCGCGCACCAAGGGCATCGTGTCGCTGGTCGCCGGCCACGCCAATGTCCTGATCGCGCCCAATCTCGAATCCGGCAACCTGCTCGCCAAGGAGCTGACTTTCGTCTCCCACGCCGAGGCCGCCGGCCTCGTCGTCGGCGCCTCGGCGCCGGTGATGTTGACCAGCCGGGCCGACAACGAGAACGCGCGCCTCGTCTCCTGCGCTCTGGCCCAGCTCTATGCCTATTGGCGCAAGCACGGCCGCGCCTTCGCCGGCGTTTCGGCTGGCAAGCCGCTCGCCGCCGAATGAGCCGCGACCGCCATGGCCGACATCATCCTGACCATCAACGCCGGCTCGTCATCGGTGAAATTTTCCGCCCAACGGATCGCCGGGGGCGAATTGACCCCGCTCGCTTTGGGTCAGATCGACGGAATCGGCGGCCCGGCGACTTTCACCGCCAGGAAAAGCGGCGGCGAAAGAACCCTTTTTCCACTCGAACGGGGGCGCCGCGCCGTGGATCACGCCATGGCGCTGGCTTCGGTGCTCGACTGGCTGGAGCAGGAAAAATTCGGCGGCAAGGTTTTGGGCGTCGGCCATCGCATCGTCCATGGCGGGCCGGATTTTTCCGAGCCGGTTCGGCTGGATGAGAAAATCCTGCGCCAGCTGCGGGCCTTCGAGCCCCTCGCGCCCCTGCACCAGCCTTTCAATCTCGCCGGCGTCGAGGCGGCGGTCGCGGCTTTTCCCGACGCCGCGCAAGTCGCCTGTTTCGACACGGCTTTCCACCGCAAACATCCCTATATCGCCGACACTTTCGCCTTGCCGCGGAAATATTACGACGAGGGCGTGCGGCGTTACGGCTTCCATGGCCTGTCCTACGAATTCATCACCCGCATCCTGCGCCACGAGGAACCAGTTCTCGCGCGCGGAAAAGTCATCGTCGCCCATCTCGGCAACGGCGCCTCGCTGTGCGCGATCAACGCCGGCAAATCACTCGCCTCGACCATGGGCTTCACCGCGCTCGACGGCGTGCCGATGGGCACCCGCTGCGGCCAGCTCGATCCGGGCGTCGTGCTTTATCTCATCAGCGAGAAAAAGATGTCGACGGACGAGATCACCGACCTGCTCTACAGGAACTCCGGCCTCAAGGGCATGTCGGGAATTTCCAACGACGTCCGCGATCTCGAAGCCTCGAACCAACAATCGGCAAAGGACGCGATCGATTATTTCGTCTCGCGCGTGCGCCGCGAGATCGGCGGCCTCGCCGCGGTTCTCGGCGGTCTCGACTGCATCGTTCTGACCGGCGGCATAGGGGAAAACGCGGTCAATATTCGCCACGCCATCCTCAAGGACATGGAATGGTTCGGCGTCCACATCGACCAAGCGGCCAATGCCCGGAACGAGCGCGTCATTTCCGACAAAGGCTCGCCGACGGTCGCGCTGATCCTGAAAACCGACGAGGAGCGGATGATCGCCGCCCACACCGCCGAATTGCTGGGCCTCAAGCAGCCGCTGGGCGCGGGGGCGGCCGCCGCAAAACCCGAATGCCGGCCTGCATAAACCTTCTTTCCAGCTTGCCTTCAGATTGCGCCGCTGCACACCCGCCTTGCGGCTTTTGACCGCGAGACAAAGCGGGGCTTTTGGTTTATGCGGAAGCCGCGAGCCGATCGGAGAAATGAAGTGACTGAAGCGGAAGTGGCGGAGCGGGCGCCCGCGGCGGCCGATCCGCAAGAGCAGGCGCGCGCGCGACGCGCCGCGCGGATCAAGCCGGTCGGCGTCCTGATTCTCGCCGCGATGGCGCTCGGCGGATTTTATTACTGGTTTTCCACCCGCGATATCGAGGACACCGACGACGCCTTCATCGACGGCCGTTCGGTGATCATTTCCCCGCGCGTCGCCGGCAATGTGGTTGCGCTCGACGTGACCGACAACCAGTTCGTCCACGCCGGTCAGGTTCTGCTCAGGATCGACCCGCGCCAATATCGATATGAGCGCGATCTCGCCGACGGCGCGCTGGCGACCGCGAAAGCCCAGCTCGCGGCCCAGCAATATGGCTTCGAGGTCGCGCAGAAGAATTTCCCCGCGCTGCTGGCGCAGGCCCAGGCGCAGCTCGCCTCGGCCAAGGCCGCCTTCGACAAGGCGCAGGCGGACTACAGCCGCCAGCGCTCGCTGAGCAAGATCGCCACCTCGGCGCAGGACGTGGACGCGGCGAAAGCGGCCCTCGACACGGCCAAGGCGCAGGTCGCGCTCGCCGAGGCGCAGGTTCTCCAGGCCTCGCCCGCGCCACAGCGGGTTGCGGAGGTTGGAAAACAGGTCGGCCAGTTGGAGGGCCAGGTCGAACAGGCGAAGGCCCGCCTCGATCAGGCCGCGCTCAATCTGTCCTGGACCGAGGTCAAGGCGCCGCAGGACGGCTGGATCACCAAGCGCAATGTCGAAAGGGGCGATTATGTCGCCCCCGGCCAGCAATTGTTCGCCATCGTCGCGCCGGAACGCTGGGTGACCGCCAATTTCAAGGAAACCCAGCTGACCCGGATGCGGCCGGGCCAGAAGGTCAGGATCGCGGTGGACGCCTATCCCGACCTCAAGCTGGAAGCCCATGTCGACTCGATCCAGCAGGGCACGGGCGCGAAATTCACCGCCTTTCCGCCGGAAAACGCCACTGGCAATTTCGTGAAGATCGTGCAGCGCGTGCCGGTCAAGATCGACATCGACAGCGGCCTGAACCAGGACGAGCCGCTGCCGCTCGGCATGTCGGTCGTCCCCACGGTGTCGCTGAAATGAGCGAAGCCGCCGCCGACCCGCACGCGGGCTGGAAGCCGGCGGGCAATCCCTGGCTGATCGCGGTGGCGGTCACGATCGCGACCTTCATGGAAGTGCTCGACACGACCATCGTCAACGTCGCCTTGCCGCATATAGCCGGCAGCCTTTCGGCGAGCACGGACGAGGCGACCTGGGTTCTGACCTCCTATCTCGTGGCCAACGGCATCGTGCTGACGATCTCCGGCTGGCTCGGCGACCTGCTCGGGCGCAAGCGCTATTTCGTCATCTGCATCGCCATGTTCACGGTGTTCTCCTTCCTCTGCGGCTCGGCGCAAAGCTTGAGCCAGCTGATCGTCTTCCGCCTCGCCCAGGGCTTTTTCGGCGGCGGCATGCAGCCCAACCAGCAGTCGATCATCCTCGACACTTTTCCGCCGGCCCGGCGCGGCGCGGCTTTCGGCGTCGCGGCCATGGCGACCATCGTCGCCCCGGTCCTGGGGCCGACGCTCGGCGGCTTCATCACCGACCAGACCTCGTGGCGCTGGATCTTCTTTCTCAACATTCCGGTCGGGATCATCGCGGTCTTTCTGGTCGCGGCTCTGGTCGACGACCCGCCCTGGGTCCGCGAGCGCAAGAGCCGCGGCATGGATTTCATCGGTCTTTCCCTCATCGCCATCGGTCTCGGCTCGCTCGAAGTCATGCTCGACCGCGGCGAGGACGCGGACTGGTTCGCCTCGCCCTTCATCCGTTTCATGGCCGTGATGGCCTTCCTCGGCATTTTGGGCTCGATCTTCTGGCTGTCGGTCGCGCGCCGTCCCATCGTCCATTTCGCGGTGTTCAAGGACCGCAATTTCGCCACCGGCTGCCTGATGATGGCGGCGACAGGCGGCATCCTTTACGCCAGCGCGGTGATGATCCCGCAGCTCGCGCAGGTCTATCTCAATTACAACGCGACCTGGGCGGGTCTGATCCTGTCGCCGGGCGGCCTGATGGTGATCCTTCTCATCCCGATCGTCGGACGAATGCTGCGGATCACGCCGGCGCGCAATCTCATCGCCGCGGGCTTCACCATCATGGGCTTCGCCATGCTCTATTCGAGCCAGCTGGCCGCAAACATCAATTTCGGCCTGCTGGTGGCGATGCGCATGTTCCAGACCACCGCGCTCGCCTTCCTCTTCGTGCCGATCAGCACCGTGGCCTATATGACCCTGCCGCGCGACCTCAACCCCGACGGCGTCGCCTTGTTCTCGATGTTCCGCAATGTCGCGGGCTCGATCGGCATCGCGCTCTCGACCTCCTTTGTCGCCCGGCGCGTCCAGGCCCATCAAAGCGTCCTCGCCGATCTGGCGACTCCCTTCCGTCAGCCGTTCAGGGAACTGGTCGCCAACTACGCCCATTCGCTGATGGCGATGGGCCATTCCGCCGCCGCCTCGCAGCAGATGGCGTTGGGAAAGATTTATCTCATGGTCCGCACCCAGGCCGCGATCATGGCCTATGCCGACACCTATGTCGCCTGCGCCATGGTCGCTTTCATGGTCGCGCCCTTCGCCTTCCTCATGACCTCGCGCAAATCCGACGGCGGACCGGGAGCGGCGCATTGACCAGACGCCGGACCATCAAGCGGAGCTTGCGCGGGCTGGCGACCGCATCGGGCCTCGCGCTGCTGTCGGGCTGTTCGCTCGGGCCCGATTTCGCGCCGCCCGAGACCGGCCTGCCGTCGAAACCCTTCGCCGCGCCGGGCGCCGCCGGTCCCCTGGCCGAGCCGCCGAACCCGGACTGGTGGGCGATCTTCCGCGATCCGGTTCTGACCGGCCTCGAACAGCAGGTCGCCTCCGCCAATCTCGACGTGCGCGCCGCGACCATCCGCCTCGCGGAGAGCCGGTTCGAGCGCAATGTCACGGCCTCGCAGCAACTGCCGACGATCAACGCCGACGCCCACGCCAATCGCGAACTCTACAGCCAGAATGGCATTGTCAGTTTGCTGACTCCGCTCGTCGCGCCGGGACAGACTTTCGCGATCACGCCGATCACCGATTATTACACCGGCTTCGACGCCTCGTGGGAGCTGGACCTGTGGGGCCATGTCCGGCGCCAGGTCGAGGCGGCCAACGCCAATGTCGAGGCGAGCGCCGAGCAGCGGCGCGGCGCCCTGGTCTCAGCTTTTGCCGAGGTCGCGCGCGACTATATTTCGCTGCGCGGGGCGCAGGCCCAGCTCGCCATCGCCCGCGAAAATATCAAAATCAGCGAGGACGTGCTGGAAGTGGCGCGCGAGCGCCAGCGCTCCGGCATGCAAAGCGCGCTCGACACCGAAAACGCGGAAGCCCAGATCGAATCGGTCAAGGCCGAACTGCCCGGGCTGGAGCAGAGGGAATCGGAGCTGATCAACGCCTTGTCCTTCCTGCTCGACGAGCCGCCCGGCGCCCTGCGCCCGAAACTCGCCACGCCGCGCGCCATGCCGGCAGCGCCTCCGGCGGCCCCGGTCGGCGTGCCCTCCGAACTCGCGCGCCGGCGTCCCGACATTCGCGCGGCGGAAGCGCAATTGCACGAGGCGACCGCCAATATCGGCGTCGCGGTCGCGGCCTTTTACCCGAGCATCCAGCTCAACGGCGTGTCAGGCTTCGATTCGCTCACGGTGCCGAAATTGTGGTGGGCGAGTTCGCTGCAATATAATTTCGGCCCGAGCATCCAGCTGCCGATTTTCAACGCCGGGCGCCTTCAGAGCACGGTGGAATTGCGCACCGCGCAGCAGCGCGAGGCGGCGCTGACCTATCACCGAACCGTGCTGCAAGCCTGGCACGATGTCATCGACGCCCTGACGGCGCATCGACTCGAGCAGGAGCGCCACGCCCGGCTCAAGGCCGAGGTCGATCACGCCCGCCTGGCCCTCGACATCGCCCGAAGCCGCTACAAGCAGGGCGTCGAGGAATATATCAATGTGCTCAACGCCCAGCGCACCAAGCTCGTCGGCGAGCAAAGGCTCAGCGAGAGCACGACCAGTCTCGGCCTCGATCTGGTGCAATTGTTCAAGGCGCTCGGCGGGGGATGGGAAAGCGCCTATCCGGTCACGGCTCAGGCGAAATAGCTTCGCTCAGACGATCCCGAGTCGGCGGAAGACCGGCGCCTTGATGGCGTCGAGCCCCAGCGCGAAGACCGCCGCCGCCGCGACGAGCCCAACCAGGACGCCAAGGGGAAGCGCCGGAGTCAGCCAGCCGCTCGACGAAACCAGGGCGCCGATGGCAAGATCGACCGCGCTCGAAGCGATCACCCAGCCCCCGGGCCGGGACGACCACAGCCGCCGCCGTTCCCGGATCGCGTAGACGGTCGCCTGCGCGTCCACCACCATGGTGAAAAAGGCCAGCGTCCGCAACGGGCCGATCGCGAGGCCGAGGCCGAAATAGCCCACCGCCAGCACAGCGGTCGAGAAAGCGAGCTTGACGAGGCCGAGCGCGATCGCCGCGCCGGTGACCGCGCCGATCCGCCAGAGATCCGGGCGCGGCGACGGACGGGCGCGGTCGGTGGTCAGCGACATGGTCAGAAAATCATTGGTCACCAGCAGGAACACCATGAGGAGCGGCGTCAGCACCGCATGGCCGGTCATCACCAGCCCGACGCCTAGGAACAAGGCCATTTCGATCTTTTTGAGCAGCGCGTTGATCGTATAGGTCAGGATGCGCTGGAACGCGGCGCGGCCCTCCTTGACCGCCGCCACGATCCCGCCAAGGCCCGGTTCGGTGAGCACCAATCCCGCCGCCGATTTGGCCACATCGGTCGCGGTGGAGACGGCGATTCCGATCTGCGCCTGCCGCAAGGCCGGCGCATCGTTCGCTCCGTCGCCGCACATGCCGACCGTGTGGCCGCTCTTCTGGAACGCTTTCACCAGCCGAAACTTGTCCTCGGGAAAGACGCCGGCGAAGACGCCGTAATCCCCAGGCGAAACCCGGTCGGGAATTTTCCCGGCGGGGCAGACCGCGCCCTTGACGCCGATGGCCTGGGCGACCGCGCCGGCGGTCGTCGCCGCGTCGCCGGTGACCATGACTGTCGCGACCCCAAGCGTGGCCAGCTCGCCGATCAAAGGCGCGGCGTCGGCGCGCGGCGGATCGCTCAGTGCGATCAGTCCCGCGACGCGCAAGTGGTCGGCAGGGCCGCAGGCGATCGCCAGCACGCGGGCGCCGCGCGCGGCAAGCTCATTGGCGGCGACGGTCGCTTCCGCCGGCGTTTCCGCGAGGCCGGCGATGGTCGCGAAGGCGCCCTTGACCACCCTCCAGGTCTCCCCGTCGCGCGCGATCACGGCTTGCGAATATTTTTTTGCGGGATCGAAGGGCGTGAAATCGATCGTCTTTTCTGGCGCCGCCCCGGCGTCGCTAGCCGCCGCGCGCACGGCCGCGTCCACCGGGTCCTTGCCGCCCTCGCTGCTGGCGGCGGCGCCCAGGGCCAGAAGCTCGGCCTCGCCGAAGCCCGAGAATACGCGCGTCGCGTCCACGTGAAGCGCGTTCTGGGTCAGGGTTCCGGTCTTGTCGGAGCAAAGCACGTCCATTGCCGCTGCGTCATGGACCGCCGAAAGCCTGGTCGGCAGCACGCCCTGGCGGATCAGACTTTGCGCGCCAAGGGCGCTGGCCAAAGTGAAGGTCGCCGGCAGAGCCACCGGGACCGACGCGAGAAGGACGGTCAGCGTGAGCATGATCAGATGCGTCGCCGGCATGTCATGGGCGCGCGCATAGCCGATCATCAGCAGCAGCACGAAACCGTTGAACAGAGCGAGATTACGGACCACCCGAAGGATCGCCGCCTGCTCCGCGCTCGGCCCCTGGGCGATGCGCACCAGTTCGGCGGCCCGGCCGGAAAAAGTGCGCGGCCCGGTCGCCGTCGCGACGGCCTCCGCCTCGCCGCGCCGGACCATGGCGCCGGCATAGGTCTTGTCGCCCGCGCCGGCCTCGGCGGGAAGCGATTCGCCGGTGATCATCGACTGATCGAGCAGCACATTGCCGGCGACGAGCCGCACATCCGCGGGCACGATGGCGCCAAGCGAAAGTTTCACCAGATCGCCCGGAACGAGCTCGCGGGCCGGGAGCATGGTCCAGGCCCCGTCCCGCCGCGCCGAAGCGGTCAGCGCCAGACGCGACTTGAGCGCCGTCAGGGCGGCCTCCGCCCTCGCCCCCTGAACGAAGGAAAGCAGCGCGTTGAACACGAGAAGGCCGGCGATCAGACCCGCTTCGAAATATTCCCCGACCAAGGCCTGCAGCACCACGGCGGCTTCCAACATCCACGGCACCGGGGCCCAGAAATGCGCAAGCAAGGCGAGCAAGGGATTTGGCTTCAATTCCGCAACCTCGTTGAAGCCAAATTGCGCGAGCAGCCGCCGCGCCTCATCGGACGACAGTCCGGCCCGATCCCGAGTGGCGGAAGGGGGCGGCGGGGAAAAAAAATCGGTCATGGCAGCCTGCTCATCCTGTCCATCCTCCCGATCCTGGAGAAGGACTAAAGCTTCGTGGCGCCCATTCGCGAAGGATCGCGACTGATGAGATAAGCCGCGCTGTCCTTCAAATTAAATGTCTTTCGCGATCTGGACGGCAAACTGGGGATGTCATGATATTTTTTTTAAGCCGGCTCGGCGCGCTCAGCGCCCCGAAAATCGCCGTTGGCCTTCATCCTCCGAATCGACGCGCAAATCCGGTGCGGCGTCGCCGCACAAATCGGTCGCGTTGGTCGCAGGCCAGAAGGCGCGGGGCCCGAGTTCAAGAGAGGGCTTTGGCGCGAAACGGAGACAATGGCCGGCCTTTGCCCACCACACTTCGAATTTGTCGTCGCGGTCCCTCGGTTCGAGACCATTCGGCCAGCGGCTCCAGAACCGGCAGTCGACGCAGTGGGTGACGCGCTGGCCGGCGCCAGCAACATATTCGCCGCACCATTGCCAGTCATTGGTGTGCGGCCAATGCGCGACCAATTCGCTTTCGCCGGCGATGGGCGCGTGACGCTGGCATAAGCCTTTCCTTGGGGGCTCCAGGCCCCAGTAAAGGCAAGTGGCGCACTTGGCCGAACCGGCTTCATTGGCTGGCATTTTCATCCCTTCCTTCTTCGCGTGTCACGGCCGGCGACGCGCTGTGCGCGACATGGACATTTTGGACATTTTGGACATTGCGACAGCCGGCTCATTTCACGATCCTCAATGAGCGTTTTCGGGGACGGCGGTCTCGCCTGTCTCGTCCGTTTGGCCGTTCTCGCCCCAGGAGTGGACGAGGCCGAACACCACGGGAACGAAGATCAGAGTAGCTACGGTCGCAAAAATAAGGCCGCCGATCACGGCGCGGCCGAGCGGCGCGTTCTGCTCGGCGCTCAACGCCATCGGCGCCATGCCGATGATCATCGCCAGCGCCGTCATCAGCACCGGGCGGAAACGCCCGACGCCGGCGTTCAACGCCGCCGCAAAGGGCTCAAGCCCCTCTGACAGCTGTTCGCGGGCAAAACTCACCACCAGGATCGAATTGGCCGTCGCCACGCCCATGGTCATGATCGCGCCGGTCAGCGCCGGGACGGAAAGGGTCGTATGGGTCGCGAACAGCATCCAGGTCACGCCCGCCAGCGCCGCCGGCAGCGCCGAAACGATCACGAAAGGATCGGTCCAGGATTGGAAATTGACCACGATCAGCAGATAGATCAGCACCACGGCCAGCGCCAATCCCTCATAAAGTTGAGTATAGGCCGAGTTCATCGTCGCCGTCTGGCCGCGCAGGATGATCTGCGTGCCGCGCGGGCGCTGCGACTGGAATTCGTCGAGGATCTTGTTGATGTCCCTGGAGACGCTGCCGAGATCGCGTCCGCTGTTGGTCGCGTAGATGTCGAGCACCGGCTGGACGGAATAATGAGAGACCACCGCGTCGGTGACGGTCCGCCCGATATCGGCGAGGGCGCCGAGCATCTGCGGCGAGCCGCCCACGGAAACCGGGATGCGGGCCAGGTCCAGCAGCGAGTGCATCCAATATTGCGGCGTCTGAACCACGACCGGATAGGACACGCCATTCTGCGGATTGAGCCAGAACACCGGATTGGTCTGGATCGAGCCGGCCAGGGTGGTGAGCATGGACTTGGCGATGTTTTGTTCAGTGACGCCGAGGCGGTCGGCGAGAATGCGATTGACATCCACCTTGATCGTCGGGAGATCGCCAGGCTGCTGGATGCGGGCGTCGGCGACGCCCGGCACCCCGGCGATGCGTTTCAGCAGCTTGTTGGCGAGTTCGCGATTGCCCTCGCGATTATTGCCGACGATCTGGACGTCGATCGGAGCCGGCAGACCGAAATTGAGAATCTGCGTCACGATATCCGCGGGAAGGAAGGAGAAGGTCGCATCGGGGAAAAGCTGCGGGAGCTTCTCGCGCAGGACGCGGACCAGTTCATCGCTCTGCTTTTCCTGGCCTTCCTTGAGGGTGATCAGAATGTCGCCATCCGCCGAGCCGATGGTGCCGGAATTGCCGTAGGCCATGTTGATGCCGCTGATCGGCAGCCCAATATTGTCGACGATCGAGGAAATGGCTCCGGGGCCGGCGATCTGTCTGATGGCGTCCTCGACGCGGGTGAACAGCCGCCCGGTCTCCTCGATGCGCAGACCCGTCGGGCCTCGCACATGGAGCTTCAGCTGAATCGACTCCACCGGCGGGAAGAAATTCTGGCCAAGGGTGGGCACGAGCGTCAGCGAGGCCAGGACAAAGCCCATGAAACCGCCGATGAACACCTTGCGTCGCCGCATCGCGATGGAGAGGATGCGCTCATAGCCGTTCCGCGCCGCCGCAAAACGCCGTTCGAATCCGTGCTGGAAACGCCCGAAAATGCTGCGCGGCTCCGCGTCCGGGTCGTGCGCGTGACCGGCCAGGAGATAATTCGCCATGGTCGGCACCAAAGTGCGCGACAGGAGATAGGAGCCAATCAGCGCGAAGACCACCGCCTTGGCCATCGGCCGGAACAAATAGCCGGAAATGCCGCCGAGACTGAACATCGGCACGAAGACGATGGAGATGCAGAGCAGCGACACCGTGGCCGGAATCACGATCTGGCGGGCGCCGTCCATGATCGCGGCCTCGATCTCCTTCTTCTGTTCGAGCTGGTAGTTGATGTTCTCGATCGTCACCGTGGCGTCGTCGACCAGAATGCCGACCGCCAAAGCAAGGCCGCCCAGCGTCATGACATTGATGTTTTCGCCGGTCGCCGCGAGCAGGGTGACCGAGAACAGGATGGCGAGCGGGATGGAAATGATGATGATGACCGTCGAGCGCCAGCTTCCCAGAAAGACCAGGATCATCAGGCCGGTCAGCGACGCGGCCAGCACGCCCTCGAAAACCACCGTATGGACCGCGCTCTCGACGAAGGGCGACTGGTCGCCCACGGCGACCAGCTTGATCGATTCCGGCAGCATTTCTTTCACCAGCGGCAGCAAGCCCTTGACGCCGTTGATGACGTCCAGCGTCGAAGCCGAGCCCGCCTTGAGGATGGTCATCAGCACGGCGTTCGAGCCGTCGACCCGCACCATGTTGATCTGCGGCGGAAAGCTATCGTGCGCATAAGCGACGTCGGCGATCCGCACCGTCGCGCCATTGACCGTTCGGATCGGCAAAAGGTTGAGCTTCGGGATCGTTTGCGGCGAGTCGTTCAGCTGGACGACATATTCCTTGCTGCCGATCTTTTCGGTTCCGGCGGGAATGATCAGATCCTGCTGGCCGATCGCGCGAACGACGTCATCCGCCGACAGGCCATAGGAAAGCAGCTTTCCCTGATCGACGTCGATCTGAACCTGCCGCACCTCGCCGCCATAGGGCGAGGGCACCGCCGCGCCCGCAACCATGGCGAGCTGTGGCCGGATCAGATTCTGCCCGAAGTCGAAAATCTTCGACTGGGGCAAAGAATTGCTCGACAAGGCCAGCTGGATCACCGGCACGCTGGAGGCGTCGAAGCTCAGCACATACGGCGGCGTAATGCCGGGCGGCAGCAGCTTCAGAACGGTTTGCGACGCGGCGGTGATCTGGGCCAGCGCCGCGTTGATGTTCACCGTCGGCTGGAAGAAGATCTTCACCACGCCATAACCGGACAACGACTGGGATTCGATGTGCCCGATGTCATTGACGGTCGAACTGATGGCGCGTTCGTAATAATAGACGACGCGTCCGGACATGTCCTCCGGCGGCAGGCCGTTATAGGTCCAGACCACCGCGACCACGGGGATGCGGATGGCGGGAAAAATATCGGTCGGCGTGCGCACCCAGGACATGACGCCGAAAATACAGATCAGCATCCCCATGACGATAAAAGTATAAGGACGCTGCAGAGCGATGCGGACAAGCGCAAGCATTCACCTGACCCCGAGGACGGTGGGAAAAATTCAGACGAGATGAGATGTCGCCGGTCGTTCGAGGCCGCCGATCGCGGCCTGAACCGGCGCCGCGCTCACGACGGTTCGTCGCCTTCTCGATCGCGCATGACTGCGGATGGGGATGGGTCGCGGACGTGCAAAGCCATTGTCCACCTCGGCAGGAAGACCTGAAACCGCGCGCGGGCCTTCCGACCCTGCACCGGATTTCCGATCAACTTTCTTAGCCTGAACTGCTCCCCGACCAAACTAAAATAATTTTTAAAATCAGCACCTTCCCGCACCGCAAAAAAACGGCACCCCATCGCCACAATGGCAAACCGCGCCCGTCCCTCAACAGATGCGCGGCAATTGTTCGCCTGACAACCAATCGACGATGCGGTCGCCGCGGAAGCTTGTCGCCATCTGCACCAAGCGATGTTCGTCCGCGGCGACATGGCCGATGATCGCGGCGCCGCGGCCAAGCTCATGGGCGCGCGGGACGACGAGGACGGCCCCGGACGGATTCATCGTTGCGGAGTCCTTCCGGCCAGCGATCGATGAACGGCGAGATGGAGCGGGGTGCGCGATTTCGCGACCTTGCGGATAAAATTATGCCGGGCGACATGATAGGAGGGATCGAAGCCCCAGAAATTGCGCCGCATCCGTTCAAGCTCCTCCCGCCGGTAGGCTTCAAGCGGCTTTTGCGCCTCGTCGCGGGCGCGCCGGGCGCGTTTCGCCGCGATGCGGCGCGGAAATTCCGGCGCGGAGACGAGATCGTCGATCATCGCCCGGCAAGCGGCCTCGGCTTCGTCCGGCGCCTCGGGAACAACGGCGTCGATCAGTTTCAGCCGCAGCGCTTCGTCGGCGCCCATCGGCAACCGTTCTTGCGTGATTTTTCGCGCGGCGTCCTCTCCGACCCGTCGCGGCAGGAGATAGGTCCAATATTCCGAACCATAGAGATTGCCCATGTCCTTGTAATGCGGGTTGAGCACGACGCCGCGTCGCATCAGCACGAGATCGGCCGCAAGCGCCAGAAAGACTCCGCCCGCGCCCGCATTGCCGCGAAGGCACGAAATGACAAGGCGGTCGTCGATGTCGAGCAAGGCGCGCACGCAATCGTTCATCGCATTGATGTTCCGCCACGATTCCTCGGCCGGGCTTTCCGCCGCCTCGATGAGCCCGAGATGGAGGCCGTTCGACCAATAGTCCGGCCCGCCCGTCAGCACGAGCGCCCGCGCCTTGTGTCCGCGCGCGGCCTGAACAGCGCTTTGAAGCGAGCGGCAATCGGATGTGCTCATCGCGCCGTTGTAAAAGTCGAAACTGAGATAGCCTACCTCGCCGGCCTGTTGGTAGCCGATGTTCGAATAGCCCTGCCGCTCCGGCAGCGCCGCGGTTTCCATCGCCAGCACAAGACTCGCGGGCAGCTTCAGCGACCCGGCCGGAATTTCGCGCAGACAGCCGATCCAGACGGCGCCGTCGCGGGTCGCGACGGCGATGGCCTTGCCGCCCCGCGCCAGAATTTCTCCCGCAGCGCCGCGCGGCAAATCGTGGGCCTCGCGGGCGTCGAAACACAAAAGCTTGCGTCCGGCGATTTCCGCGATCGCCCCTGGCGCGCCGTCCGCCGAACGGATTTTGCGCAGGACCGCCGCCGTATCGTCGCGCCGGAAATCGATCTCGCGTGACGCGCGCGCACAAAACGGCTTGATCGGTTGAAGCGGCGGCGGCGGGCCGGGCCGCTTGCCGGCCCGGATCATGTCCAGCGCCTCGAAGACACATTCGACCGCGCCGCGCGTGACCGCGTTGCGGTATAGGCTCGATTTCGTCGCCGCCCGCATGGCGAAGGCGCGGCTCGCCCAGACCGCGCCCGCGTCAAGCTCCTCGACCGCTTCGAGCAGGGTCACGCCCCAGGTTCCGCGCCCTTCGAGAACAGCCCAGTCAAGCGCCGAAGGACCACGGTCGCCCGGAGGTCCGGGATGGACGACGAGACAAAGCGTCTCGCGCAGCACATCCCCGGGAATGACGCGCTTGAGGAAAGGCGCGAGAATGAGGTCCGGACGGAACAGCGCGAGCGTCTCGCGCAAAATTTCGTCCGAGATGTCGTATTCGACGCTGACCTCCTCGCCCTTTTCGCGCAGCTCCACGAACAATCTCTGGGTGAGGCTGTTAAAGGAATGGCAGAGCAGCAATATCCGCATTTTTCCCGCCTCAGCAGATGCGCGGCAACTGCTCGCCTGACAACCAATCGACGATGCGGTCGCCACCAAAACTTGTCGTCATCTGCACGAAGCGATGCTCGTCCTCGACGACATGGCCGATGATCGCGGCGTCGCGGCCGAGTTCATGGGCGCGCAGGACGGCGAGAAGTTTTTCCGCGGCTTCCGGCGCCACGAAGGCGACGAGCTTGCCTTCATTGGCGACGAAAAGCGGGTCGAGGCCAAGAAGCTCGCAGGCCGCCGCCACTTGCTGCTTGATCGGCAGCGCGTCCTCCTCGATGCGGATTCCGACGCCCGATTGATGCGCGATCTCGTTGAGCGTCGCCGCGAGGCCGCCGCGGGTCGGATCGCGCATCAGCCGCAGGGATGGCCCGCAGGCCGCGACCATATCCGCGACCAGACCGTGAAGCGCGGCGGAATCCGACAGGATCTGCGTCTCGAATTGCAGATTCTCGCGGCTCGACATGATGGCGACGCCGTGATCGCCGATCGAGCCGGAAACGAGAATCGCATCGCCCGGCCGCGCGCGATCGCCCGACAGATTCAAGCCCTCCGGCACGATTCCGATTCCGGCGGTCGAGATGAACACGCCATCCGCCTTGCCGCGCTCGACCACCTTGGTGTCCCCGGTGACGATTTTTACGCCCGCGTCGTGCGCGGCTTCGCCCATGCTCTGCGCGATGCGCTGGAGATCGGCGAGCGCAAAACCCTCCTCCAGGATAAAACTCGCGGAAAGGTGCAGGGGCCGCGCGCCGGCCATGGCGAGGTCGTTGATCGTGCCATGCACGCTGAGCGAGCCGATGTCGCCGCCAGGGAAAAACAAGGGCGAGACGACATAGCCGTCTGTCGTCATGGCCAGCCGCCCGGCGGGCATGTCGAAAACCGCCTGATCGTTGCCCTGGGCCAGAAGATCGTTGTCGAAAGCCTCGCGGAAAATCTCGCCGATCAATTGCGCCATGGCCCGGCCGCCCGAGCCGTGGCTGAGATCGACCCGTCCGTTCTTCACATCGAGCTTGCGCGTCCTCAGGCGCGGCGCATTCATGAGGCTTGCCTTTCAATTTTTTGATCGGCGGGGCGCTGGCGCCAAAAACCGGCGTCTGCTTTTTCGCGCGTCGCGCCTGCGTCGCGGAAGCGGCCATAGATCCAATGGGCGGCGCAGGAGCCTTCCGACGACACCATGCAAGAGCCCATCGGCGTCTCCGGCGTGCATAAGGTTCCAAACAGCTTGCAGTCGGACGGCTTCTTCACGCCGCGGAGAATCGCGCCGCATTCGCAGGCCGGATTGTCCTTGGCGGGAATGGTTTCGATAGCGAAGGCCTTTTCCGCGTCGAAGCCTGAAAATTCGGGACGAAGCTTCAGCGCGCTGTAAGGAACCTCGCCGAGGCCGCGCCATTCGAAGGAGGCGCGAAGTTCGAACACCGAGGCGACGAGATCCTGCGCCTTGAGATTGCCGTCGGGCGTTACCGCACGGATATATTCGTTCTCGACGTCGCACCGTCCATCATTGACCTGGCGCACCAGCATCAGGATCGCCTGCATCACGTCGAGCGGCTCGAACCCGGCGACGACCACCGGCTTCTGGAATTCTTCCGCGAAAAATTCGTAAGGCGCAGTTCCGATCACCGTCGAGACATGAGCGGGGCCGATGAAACCGTCGATCCGAATGCGGCCGAGTTCGCGCACGTCGGGGCTTTCCAGAATATTTTGAATTGCCGCCGGCGTGAGCACGTGATTGCAGAAGACGAAGAAGTTCTTCAACCCCTGTCTTTGCGCGTTCAGAATCGCCATCGCGGTCGGCGGCGTGGTGGTCTCGAAGCCGATGGCGAAGAACACCACCTTGCGCTCCGGCTCCTCTTGCGCGATGCGCAAGGCGTCGAGCGTCGAATAGACCATGCGGACGTCCGCCCCGGCCGCCTTGGCCTTGATCAGGCTCATGCCGTCAGAAGATGGGACCCGCATCAGATCGGCATAGGTGCAGAGCGTGACGTCCGGCCGCCGCGCGAGTTTTATGGTGTCGTCCATCCGCCCCACCGGCAGCACGCAGACCGGACAGCCGGGACCGTGGATCATCCGCACATTGGCCGGCAGCAAGTCCTCCAGCCCGTAGCGGGCGATGGCGTGGGTGTGGCCGCCGCAGAACTCCATGAAGCGATAGTCTTGGTCGGGCTTCGCCTCGGCGCGAATTTTTTGCGCGATTTTCTGCGCCAGCTTGCCGTCGCGATATTCATCGACATATTTCATGCGCTCAACCCCTGAAGCTGGCCGGCTTCCGCCAGCAGCGCGAGAGTCTTTTGCGCCTCATCCGGATCGATCTTGTTGAGCGCATAGCCGACATGCAGGATGACATAATCGCCGGGCTTCACGTCGTCGACCAGCGCCAGCGAAATCTCTTTCTTCACCCCATCGAGCGACACCCGCGCCATGTCGCCGTCGAGCAATTCCGTCACCTGTACGGGTATCGCGAGGCACATTCATTCACTCCTGCTTCAGCATCGCCCGCGCCAGCGCCGCCTGGCCGAGCGACAGGCCGCCGTCATTGGGCGGGATTCTTTCCGCCAGCAACGGCGCAAAACCTCTTTCGCTCAAAAGGCCCGAGAGACCTTCGGCGAGAACTTTGTTCATCATGCAGCCGCCGCCGAGCGCGATTTTTTCGCCGGGCCGAGCCAGCGACGAAAGCCAGGCCCCAAAACCCGCGATCAAGGTTCCGTGCAACAATTCGGCGCCCTCGCGCGGATCGGGTTTTTCGTCAATGAAATGCGCGAGCAGGGCTGAGAAATCGACAACGCCGTCGCACAGCACAAAACCGTTTTTCAGCGCGCGCGGCGCCTTCACCAAGGCTTCCAGCCGCATCGCCGCCTGACCCTCGAAATCCTGGCCTTGCGCGAAGCCAAGCAAGGCGGAGGCCGCGTCGAACAGCCGCCCGAGACTGGTGGTGAGCGGTGCGGGGCGCGCGGAAAAGATTTTGGCGAGCTCCGCCGCTTCGGGATGAGCGGAAAAAAAGCCCGCCGCCTCATCCAGTCGGCCCAGCGCCGCGAAAGCCGCGATTCCCATGCGCAAGGGCTCGCGCGCGGCGCGGTCGCCGCCAAGCAAGGCCAACGGCGCGAGATGGCCCCGGTGCGAAAAACCGCCGCGCCCGTCGAGCCGCAAAACTTCACCGCCCCAATTGCCGCCGGCAATTCCATTTTCCTGGCCAAGGCCGTGGCCATCGAGCGCCGCGCCGAACAGAGCGCCGCGCGCGCGGTGTTCGGCGCCAACCGCCGCGACATGGGCTGCGTGATGCTGAAAACGCAAGACCGGCGCGCCGCTTTGTTCGGCAAAGCGCGTCGAGAGATAATCGGGATGAAGGTCGCAGGCGTAAGCCTCGGGCGTGACGTCGAGCAGGCGCAACAAATGTTCGGCGCTCTCGCGGTAAAAGCGGAAGGTCTCGGCGTCGGATAGATCGCCGACATGCTGGCAGACAAAAGCTTCGCGCCCGCGGGTAAGAGTCAGGGTCGCCTTGAGATGGCCGCCGCAGGCGAGCACGCTGGGGCCGTCGTCGCCGAGGTCGATCGGTTCGGGCACGAAGCCGCGCGCGCGACGCAGAAAGGCCGGGGCGTCATCGACGATCTGCATCACGCTGTCGTCGGCGCGCACGACAATGTCGCGGTCATGGGTCACGATCAGATCGGCGATCGCCGCGAGCTTTTGTTGCGCTTCCTGATTTCTCGTGACCAGCGGCGCGCCGCCCGGATTGGCCGAGGTCGCGACCACAACGAAATCCTGCGCGCCATCGCGTTGATAGACTTGGCGCACGCCGGCCGCCGCATGGAACAGCAGATGATGGACCGGCGCATAGGCCAGCATCACGCCGAGCCGCGCCATGTCCGGCGCGACAACGTCGGGCAGGTTTTTCAGGCTCTCCACCAGCACGATCGGATGGGCGGCGCCGCGCAGCAGGGCAAGTTCTTCCGCGCGGGGCTTTGCGAAGAGCGAAACCGAGGCCTCGTTGGCGACCATAATAGCGAAAGGCTTGGCTTCGCGATTTTTCTGCGCGCGCAATCGGGCGACGGTTTCAGGGTTCCTGGCGTCGCACAGCAGATGAAAGCCGCCGATTCCTTTCAGGGCGACGATTTTTCCTTCGCGCAAGGCGGCGACGATGTCTCTCGGTTCATGCGACAGGCGCGGGCCGCAGGCCGGGCAGGCGATCGGCTCGGCGTGAAAACGGCGATTCAAGGGATCGGCATAGTCGCGCGCGCAATCGGCGCACATCGAAAAACGCGCCATCGAGGTCTGGGCGCGGTCATAGGGCAGCCGCTTCGTCAGCGTGTAGCGCGGGCCGCAATGGGTGCAATTGACGAAGGGATAGAGAAAAAAACGGCTCGACGGATCGAAAAGATCGTCGAGGCATTTCTCGCAGGTCGCGGCGTCGGCGGGGATGCGGGTGCGCGCGACGCCCTGATGGGTCTTTTCGATCACGAAAGCGCGCTCGCCGCGCGGCGCGACTTTGGCGATCTCGACGTCGTCAAGCCGCGCCAGCGGCGGCAGTTCGCTTTGCAGGGCCGCGACGAATTCGTCGGCCTGTTCGCCCTCGACTTCCAGGGTCACGCCCCGGGCGTCGTTGCGCACGAAGCCGCCGAGGGAAAAACGCGCCGCGAGGCCATAAGCGAAGGGCCGAAAGCCGACGCCCTGCACGGCGCCGCGCAGGCGCAGACGCAGGCGCGTTATCTCTCCCTTCGCCTGGCGCGCGGCGGCTTCCATCAGCCGACCCTTCTCTCCCGCGCCTTGGCTTTGGCCAGCGCGGCGCGCCCCTCGACCCAGGCGTAAAAGGCGGCGAGGCCTTCGCCGGTTTTGGCCGAAACCACCAGGGTTTGCAGGTTGGGATTGACCCGCAGGGCATAAGCGATGCAGGCGCCGACATCGAAATCGAGATGCGGCAGCAGGTCGGACTTGTTGAGCAGCATCAGGTCGGCGGCGGCGAACATGTCAGGATATTTGGCCGGCTTGTCCTCGCCCTCGGTCACCGAAAGCAACACCACCTTGTGCGCCTCGCCGAGATCGAAAGCCGCCGGACAGACGAGATTGCCGACATTCTCGATGAACAGCAGCGAATTGTCAGCGACGTCGAGCGTCTCCAGGGCATGGCCGACCATATGGGCGTCGAGATGGCAGCCTTTCCCCGTATTGACCTGGATCGCGTGAACGCCGGTGGCGCGGATGCGCTCGGCGTCGTTGGAAGTCTGCTGGTCGCCCTCGATCACCGCGATTGTCTGCTTGTCCTTGAGGTCCTCGATCGCCCGCACCAGCAGCGAGGTTTTTCCCGAGCCGGGGCTGGAGACGAGATTCAGCGCCAGCACGCCCTTGCGGGCGAAAGTTGAGCGATTGTCCTCGGCGAAAGCGCGGTTTTTCGACAGAATGTCGCGCTCGATCTGGACGATGCGCTCCTGGCTCATGCCGGGCACATGGACGCCGGCGCTCCCTGAGCCATAATCGAGCCTTTCGCCGCCCGGCTCATGGCTGTGGTCGTGGTCGTGATGATGATGATGGTGGTCGTGCGGGTGGTCATGATGGTGATCATGCGCATGCGAATGACCGTGATCGTCCTGCGCATGGACATGGTCATGCGCGTGTTCGTCCCCGGACTTGATCCGGGGATCGCCCTTGGTCTTGTCGCCCTGCATTTTTTCGTTTTCCTGCGTCGCCGTTCCGCAGCCGCAAACCGTGCACATTATTCGACCTCCAGCTCCTTGACCCGCATCTCGTCGCCCGCCGTCATCTGAACCCGATGGCCGCCACATTCCGGACAGGGGCCGAAACGTTCGGCCAGCGCCACAATCTTTTCGCAGGCGAGGCACCAGCCCTGCCCCGGCGTGCGAACGATCTCCAAAGCTGAGCCTTCCGCCAAAGTGCCGCGCGTGACCACGTCGAAGCAGAACATCATGGCCTCCGGCTCGACGCCCGACAAGGCCCCGATCTCCAGCCAGACCTTTTTCACCCGCGAAAACCCTTGGCGCCGGCCCTCCTCGGCAAGGATTTCGACCACGCTCTCGGTCAGCGACATTTCATGCATGGTTTGCGTCCGAAATCTCGGCCATGGCGCGAATGCAGGGGTCGAACACAAAAGCCAGCCGCTCGATCCGCCTTTTCGCCTCGGCGCCCCCGCCGATCCTCGCGCCGCGCAAGGTTTTCGCGTACGGCCCTTCGGGGTGGAAATTCCATTCCGTTGGCGCAACGATGCGATAATCCGCGATCCGCCCCGCCCCGTCCAGCTCGACGGAATGATAAAGCCGGCCCCGCGCGGAATCGACCGCCGAAAAGCCCCGCCCGTTTCCGCCCGTGGCGATCAGCGCGTCCTTTGGAGGATCGCCGCCCCTAAGCAGATTTTCGATCGTATCGACCGCCGCCGCCATGTCGTCGCGCCGCGCTTCAAGGCGCTCGACAACACCTCCGCAGCCGCCCTGGCGGGCCGAGGCGCCCGTTTCCGGGCAGCGCCCAGGCAAGGCTGGCGCGCGCGAAAAGCCGCGGTCGCGGATCATGGCGGCGAAAATATCGGCGTCGTCGCCGGCGCCCAGAAAATCCGCCGCCGGCGGAGCCATTCCCCAAAAATCTTCGTCGTCGCGCGCCTCGGCGATCTGGCGGGCGAAAAAATCTTTTTCACGCGCGGCGCCGAGCCCCAACCCATCCATCGCGGCGCGCAAATCGGGCAGGATTGCAGCGCCCGATTCCGACAGAGCGCGCAAAACCTTGAGCGCCTCGCGCAGGTGCAAGATATCGGCCGGCGCGGGCGTCGCGCCGGGCCAGTCGAGCAGGCTCGCGCGCAGCATTTCGCCGAGCCGCTCGCAAAGCAGCCCCCGCGCCCGAATCCGCCGCGTCGCGGTGTGGATCCCGGCGCCAAGCGCCGCCTCGCCCGCCGCCCGCGCCGCGAGCGATTGCGACACGGGGCAGAGCGAAAACAGCCGCCCGGCCAGAACCGCCGCCGCTTCGGGCGCAAGCCCGATGAAAACCGGTGAGGGATCGACGCGCGGCGAGACGATCTCGACCTGCTCGACCATGCCCTCCCGCAGCCGCGCGCGCAAAACGAGGCAGGCGGAGCCGGCGCTCATGACTCCTCCTCGCACGCGTCCAGACCAAAACCCTCCACGCCGTTAGCCTCCGCGGCGCGCCCAATGCTCGCGAGCCTTGGCGACCGCCCGATGAGAAAAGAGTTTTGCATGAGCGTTCGGTGCTTTCCATGTTTCAGCGCAAATTTTCGGGCGGCCGCGAACCGCCTGCGATCGGATCGCGCCAGCCGCCCTTAGGCTTCCGATCTCGGAATCGTGGTTAGCCCGGCCTTCGGTCGCGAAGTCGCGCCAGCTGAAAAGGGCCGCAACGACGCATCGCCCTCAATGCGGCCGGCGCGCAGGAATTGCGTTTGGTGAACGTCTCCTTGAGCTATACCCAAAAATGAATGGCGCACTTAGGCCGGTTTCAGCCTCGAAGGCGTCCTTCCTGAACACGCCCGCGACTGTCTCGTCTTGACCGAGGCCGTGTGAAAACGCGATTTTTTGATTTGCCGATTGGTAGCCGCGGATCGGCAAGAGAAACGATGGCGGGCGTGTGCGGCAGATGAGTTCAGCCGGCAATGGCCTGCATCAGCGGCCTCACGCCGAAGATATTGATCATCCGCTTCATGTTATAGGCAAGCACGTGCAAACTCATTTCCGTTTTGACCTTTTCAAGTGTCTTGGTCAGGAAATGGGTGCTGCCCATCCACGCCTTGAGGGTTCCGAAGGGATGCTCAACGGCCTGGCGGCGGATGGTCATGGCCTCCGGCATGCGGTCGAGTCTGCGCCTGCATCCTGTCGAGCACCGCTTCGTGCTCCCAGCGTTTCTGCCGTTTGACTTTGTCAGACGTGCATTGGGGTTTGAGCTCGCAGGTCAGGCACGCCGTAAGGTTGCGGTAGTGGTCCATATCGTCACGGCGGTCTGAGCGCACTTTTCCCCTGGTCAGAAACTCGCCCGCCGGGCAGGTGTAGCGGTCATTCTCGGCGTCGTAGATGAAATCCTGCACCGTGAAGAGACCGCGCTTGGCGTTGACTGAGGTATGCGTCTTGGGAACGTAAGGCAGCACACCCGTTCCTTCGCAAGCCAGCGCCTCCTCGCCGTTGTAATAACCGCGATCCGCCAGCACGGCGACTTCCTCGCATCCCGTCGCATCGCGCGCCTTGCCGCCCATGGCCGCCAGTTGGGACCGGTCGGTGCCGACATTGGTCACCTCGTGCGCGACGATCAGATGGTGCTCGGCGTCGACGGCGATCTGAACATTGTAGCCGACAATGCCCGTGCCCTTGCCGCTGGTCGCCATCGACCGGGCGTCTGGGTCGGTCAGGGAAACCTGCCTGTCGGGCGCTTCCTCGACCTGCCTTTCCATCGCCTTCAGGGAGTGCATCTGCCGCCGCAGGCCTTCGATCTTCTCCTTGATGCGGGCGGTCTTCGCCTCGGACACGTCGTCGTGCTGCCGGTCGGCGTGGTCCAACGCGGCCAGGTAGCGCGCAACGCTGGCCTCCACCTGCTCGATGCGCTTGGCGACCTTGGCCACCGTGAAGTTCTTGTCGCGGGTGTTGACGGCCTTGAACTTACTCCCGTCAACCGCCACGACAGACCGGGTGAACAGGTTGAGCCGGCGACACAGCACGACGAAATGAGTGCAGGCCGCCCGGATCGCCGGCCCATTGTCACGGCGGAAGTCGGCGACCGTCTTGAAGTCCGGCATCAAGCGGCCGGTCAGCCACATCAACTCGATGTTGCGCTGGGTCTCCCGTTCGAGCCGGCGACTCGATTGAATGCGATTGAGATAGCCGTAGAGGTAGATCTTCAGCAGGGTCGCTGGATGATAGGCCGGCCGCCCCGTCGCTTCCGGCGCGACACCGGCAAAGCCCATCGCCGCCAAGTCCAGTTCGGCAATGAAAACATCAATGACGCGGACCGGATTATCGCCCGTCACATAATCTTCCAAACTGTCAGGGAGCAGTGTCGCTTGCCGCCGGTCTTCGCCCTCAATGAAACGATTCATCCCGCCCCCCTCAGCGGAATCAATCTAACAGATCAACGCGTTTCCACACAGGCTGGACCCTGAGTGGACGTTAAGTCCGTGCAGAAACCAAGGAGATCAGTACCGGGCGATTTGGGGTCGAAATTCGAGGGGTTTTGAGAGACAGTGGAGCGGCTGGAATTCGCATCGAATCATGACGGCTCGAACCAAGTGACATACAGGCTCATCATCACAGTCACCCACCTTTCAAACGGCAAATCCATGGTCAGCCAGAACTTGACCGCCCCGCTCCCCAAAGATGAGCGGCTGAGCGAGGTGTTTGAGACCCGCGAGGAAGCCGAGGCCCGCGTCGAGCGGCTTGTGGCGGAGAACGGCGGTCCTGGTAGGGTGAATATAATCAGGTACGATAATCGACCCAAACGAGCGCCATGACCCGCCGCGCGGGTTTGGACGCGACTAATCGGGGCCGCGTGCTAGCCCCACTGAGCTGGGTGCAGGATCAAGATTTTTGAACAGACTGCTCCGCCGCAACGTCGTTGGTCTTGCAAGAGGCTGCCAAAGGCAACAATATGAGCTTGACCGAAACCTCGATCACTTGACGCGGCGAAAACCGACCACCCTTGAGAGCGTAGTTGATGATCGCACCCCGAGCGAAGTGCTGGCTATGCGGGGCACCTGCTGACAGCGCCGAACACCGGTTCAAGAAGGCCGATCTCATCCGCGCTTATGGAAAAGGTCCCTACAAGGGGCCGTCCGCCCCGGTCCATGTTCGCGGTGAATTAGTTAGTCCGATCCAAGGACCTCGTTCATCTAAGCTTAAATACAAGAAATCACTGTGTCACGCCTGCAATACGGAGCGTACCCAGCCTTATGATAAAGCCTATGACCGCCTCGTCGAATGGGTTACGGAGAACAAGCAAACTGCTTTGCGGAAGCGACTACTCGATTTTGAGGAAATTTATGGCCCTAAGCATCAGGAATGCCAGCTCAATTTATTTAAGTACTTTGTGAAAAGCTTCGGTTGTCGACTAGTCGACGCGGGGCAGATCGTCCCAAAAGATCTTGTTGACTTGCTGCCCCTCACTAGCTTTCGCACCGGCTTGAGAATAACGTTTGCCGTTAATGACGATCTCCTTCTGCTTCCAGAGCAAGACCGCAAAAGCTTCAGCGGAAAGGGTGACCTGACATGTCAACAAGCGAGAACAAACCCAGCTATCATTTATAGTTACGCTTGGTACGAGCACGTTTCTTGGTTCATGATTTGTTATTGGTATTGCTGCGAGCCTGCGGTGGGCCTGGGCTCAACATGGATTGCAAATTCCCAATATGTTTGTCTTGGAAGCAACGCCCCACTGTCTGCCGAGCAAAGAGTTGAACTCCTTCATAAGGTGCAGAATCGTACCGCTGAGGCTTAGCGCGCACCAACTCTCAAAATCTCCCGGTTCTGACCCAGAAAAGTGAGATGCAGACGCTTTGAGCCGGTTCCTTCGCCGCCGGTCTGGTGATTCCGATAAGCCCCAATATGGAACTTGAGAGTGGGTGAAGCGCGCGCTCAAACTTGACGGTACGAACCGCAACTTTCCGCCGATCTCTGCCGGTCGACGTTGGCTGCTGTCGGCTCATTGCTGACATTTCTGATCGACCCAATGGCCGCCTCAAATTGACCCAAAATGGGCTCTTCGCTACCGTCGCCAGCGAATTGTGCTGGAGGTGTCAATCGCTGGAGTCGAGAAAATGAGCGGGTTTAGTCGAACTGAAGCAACAGAAAATCAGAAGCTGCTGGTCGATGAAGCTTTGTATCTAAGAGGGCGCATCGTCGCAGCGTATGCGCAGGTGGAGTTTTTGTTGGCCGACATTTCGGTGAAGCTTGATTTGCAGTTTCCATACCTAATAGACGCTCGCATTAAGGCGGTGAGACGCATAACGGAGAGAGCAGGCTACGAACTTTATAAAGCTGAATTGGACCGCGTGTGCGACGAGCTGTTACGGTACGATGATATTCGTCATTTTATGACGCACGGCTTTCTGAGCCTTACAGTGGATCGGAATGGTAACCACCAATTTGAATTTCTGCGCTACCAACGTGTTGGCGAGGGAAAGTTTACCCTGCTCAATGGCAAGACGACGATTGAACGACTAAGAGAGGCGGCTGATGATATCGGACAATATGTGTCCCACGTCATTAGGCTTTTTGAGCGAATCTATCGCGAAAAGAAGTTAGAGCCAAAACCAGAAGTACTAGCGTAGAATCGTTATTACACTACTAGTACGCACCCGGAGCAGAGAACATACAGTTCACCTCCGAGTGTGGCAGTCTTGGCGGAAAGTGCTCGGACGCTTGAATGTCCGCCGTGCGCGCCAAGCCACCCCCGCCAGCGGCATCCGCCAGCTTCCGCTTCCCGCCGAAAGCGGCAATCAAACAGTCCGAGTCGCAAAATTCAATGACCAGTCACGAACGTGAAAATTCGTCCGAAAAGGTCCCAGCAAAGCCAGCGCAATCCTGATAATTATGTGGGGTAAAACGTGGGGCGCAAACCATCGCCGCCTTTAAAAGCGCAATTAAGACAATAGCTTATGGTGATTAGCTGGCGGAGGGAGCGGGATTCGAACCCGCGATACGGTTTCCCGTATACACACTTTCCAGGCGTGCGCCTTCAACCGCTCGGCCACCCCTCCGTCGTCCCGGCGTCAAAGCGCGGGGCGAAATCAGGCGCCTTTATAGCCGGTCGGATCGCCAAAGCAAGGCGGGGCGGCCGGCTTTCATGATAAGTTTCACGCGACCTCTATCGCGCTCGCCTCCGGCGCGGCGGTCAAGGTCACGTCCTCGCTGGTCGCCGTCACCTGCACCGCCATGGCGCAGGAGCGCGCGACCATGCCGGTGAAATACGGCTGGATGCCGTGGGCGTCCACGGTGCCGCTTTCGGAGCGGCCTTCGAGCAGGTCGGCGACGTGGCTGGCGAGCTTGAGATTGGGGCCCTTGACCGACACGCTGATCCGGGCGTCGTCGCCCTCGCCCTCGATCGTGACGTTCATCACCCCGCCGCGCGGAATGCAGGCGGCGGCGATCATGCACAGGTTAAGCGCCAGCTTGACCTTGTTCTTGGCCATGAATACGCGCGGCGCGGTCCAGTTCAGCTGGGTGCGGTCGTCGGCGAACAGGCCGCGCGCGACCTTTTCCGCGTCGCCGGTGTCGATCGCCGCGCCCGCCGAGCCGGCCGCGCCGAAGGCGAGGCGGCAGAATTGCAGCCGGGCCGAGGCCGCCTTGGCGCTCTTGCGGATCAGATCGAGGGCGAATTCGCGCATGCCCTCGTCCTTGTCCTCCTCCAGCACCTCGAGCCCGTTGACGATGGCGCCCACCGGGCTGATGACGTCATGACACACCCGCGACGCCACGAGTGCGGCAAGATCGAGCGATTCGAGCGCGAGAATGTTCATGGTCGGGTTCCGAATGGCGAATTAGAAAGGGAAAGCGGAGCTGCTAGCGCTGACTCTAGCCCGCTTTTGCCGAAAACGAAATCCGACGCGCGGGCTCGCCGCAAGCTCGCCCAACTTGCTTAAAAAGACGTTGCCTTTTCCCGAACCGACGTCCGCGACAAAATGCGCGCGGCCAAGTGGGGTGCATTAGTCGAAGGATTGAGCGCCCGATCATGGACTCGCCGTCCGTTCCGGCGCACTTTTCGCAAAATTTGCCGCGTGTCGCGGGCAAGAACGGCAAAAAGGGGGAAACATGGCGAGCCGCTATCACGAAGTCTACCAATCCTGGCAAAAGGATCCGCTCGGCTTCTGGGCCGAGGCGGCCAAGGCCGTCGACTGGATCAAGCCGCCGCAAAAAATCTTCGACCCCGACATGGGCGTCTATGGCCGCTGGTTCCCCGATGGAACGCTCAACACCTGTTTCAACGCCCTCGACCGCCATGTGAACAACGGCCGCGCCGACCAGGCCGCGCTGATCTACGACAGCCCGGTCACCGGCATGAAGCGGACATACACCTATGCGCAACTGCTCGCCGAGGTGAACGCGGTCGCTTCCGTCCTGAAAGACTTCGGGGTGGCCAAGGGCGACCGCGTGCTGGCCTATATGCCGATGATCCCCGAGGCCGTGATCGGCGTGCTGGCCTGCGCCCGCATCGGCGCCATCCATTCCGTGGTCTTCGGCGGTTTCGCCTCGAAAGAGCTGGCGACCCGCATCAACGATTCCGAGCCCAAGGTCATCCTCACCGCCTCCTGCGGCGTCGAGCCCAACCGCGTCGTCAAATACAAGCCTCTGCTCGACGAAGCGATCGACATGGCCGCGGTCAAGCCGGAAAAGGTATTGCTGCTCCAGCGTCCGCAGGAAAAGGCGGCGATGATCGGCGGACGCGACTTCGACTGGGGCGACCTGGTCGTCGCGGCGCTGGCCGAGCGCCGCACCGTCGAACCGGTGGAAATGGCGGCGACCGATCCGCTCTATATCCTCTACACCTCCGGCACCACCGGCGTTCCCAAGGGCGTGGTGCGCGACAATGGCGGCCATGCGGTCGCCATGTGCTGGACGATGAAGAACTTGTATGACATCAAGCCGGGCGAAGTGTTCTGGGCGGCCTCCGACGTCGGCTGGGTGGTCGGCCATTCCTATATCATTTACGCCCAGCTGCTCTATGGCGCGACCACCGTGCTCTATGAGGGCAAGCCGGTCGGCACGCCCGACGCCGGCGCGTTCTGGCGGATGATCGAGGAATACAAGATCTCGGCGCTGTTCACCGCGCCGACCGCCTTCCGCGCCGTGCGCAAGGAAGACCCGAACGCCGAACATGTGAAGAAATATAATCTCAAGAACTTTCGCACCCTGTTCCTCGCCGGCGAACGCGCCGACCCGGAGACCGTCGCCTGGGCGGAACAGGTGCTCGGCGTCCCGGTCATCGACCATTGGTGGCAGACCGAGACCGCCTGGGCCATCGCCGGAAATCCGGTCGGCCTGGGGATGCTGCCGGTCAAGCGCGGCTCGCCGACCGTGGCCATGCCCGGCTATGACGTGCGCATCGTCGACGAAGCCTCGCACGAGGTCGGGGTCAACAAGATGGGCTCGATCGTCGTGAAACTGCCGCTGCCTCCCGGCTGCCTGCCCACCCTGTGGCAGCGGGACGATCAGATGAAGGAGAGCTATCTTTCCGAATTCCCCGGCTGCTACAAGACCGCCGACGCCGGCTTCGTCGACGAGGACGGCTATCTCTACATCATGGGCCGCACCGACGACATCATCAATGTCGCCGGACATCGCCTGTCGACCGGCGGCATGGAGGAAGTGCTGGCCTCGCATCCCGACGTCGCGGAATGCGCGGTGATCGGCGTCAAGGACGAGCTGAAAGGCGAGCAGCCCTGCGGCTTCGTGGTGCTGAAATCGGGCGTCACGCGCTCGCCGATCGACATCGAGAAAGAGCTGGTGAAACTGGTGCGCGACAGGATCGGGCCGGTGGCCGCCTTCAAGATCGCGATCACCGTCAACCGCCTGCCCAAGACGCGTTCGGGCAAGATCCTGCGCGGCACGATGAAGAAAATCGCCGATCACGACGCCTGGACCATGCCGGCGACCATTGACGATCCGGCAATCATGGACGAAATCATGGCCGCCCTCCAGGCCAAGGGTTTCTGACGTCGAGCCCCCGTCCGCGCCCGGCGCCAAACGCCGGGCCGCTCCGGCGGAATGGACGGCGCCGCCGCTTTTTGGCGCGGGGCGTTGTCGATAAAAAAGGCGGGGAGCGCGGCGATGCTGGAAAAATGGTTGCAGATCAAGGGCGACCCCTCGATCCGGGCGCAATTGTTCAATCAGACCCGCGTCGAAAGCATGTTCGACTCCTCGATCGACCGCGTGCACGCGATCGTTCGGCAACTGCTCGCGCGCAAGGGCGTCTTTCACGCCAAGATTCATTATTCGTCCAACCAGCTCACCTGCTGGTTCGCGCGCGACCCATTCTGTTATGAGAAATTCGTGGGCGACGAAGTGCTGCAAGACGGTTTCGTCGAGCGTTACCCCGACTCCGACCATGCCGGCCGCACCCCCGTCATCGACGACGACCATGTCGCGCTTCTGCTCGAAGAATTCAAGCGGCTGCGGCTGACCGACCAGACGGTCTATCTGCGCAACGGCGCCATCAATCTGATCAACGGCATGATCAACATGTCCTTTTCCTGCGACGGCACGCAATATATCGATTATCGCGCCTTTTTCGCGGACCTCGACAATTTGCGGTGACGGCGCGTTTTCGTTAACGCCGGTTAAGCATGCTCGCCGGAAAGCCTCGGCCATTAGCATTTCCTCAACAAGACCGGACCTAGCGTCGGGCTGGTTGGGGACGAGGGCGAGATGGCTTCGACAAGAAAGAGCGATCCGGGGATGGTGCTGCGGCGCTGCGATTCCATCGCGCGCCGCCAGAAGATTCTGGCTGAGGACGTTCCGGTCCTCGAGTCCTCCTGCTCCGCCGACGCCGAATTGACTGGCGAAGAAGCCGACGCCCTGTTCGCCCTCGCTCGCGCCGGCTTTCCGTCCTGCCTGGAGTGGCGGGAATTTTTCGCCGAAACCATGAGCGGCTGGTTTGTCGAGACTTACGCGCGGAACAACGTCAACGATGACGCCGCGCGCCGGCTGATCGCCTGGCTCGGCGGCGATGAGGCTCGGCTCGACGCCGCCCGCTTTCGTTTCCTGATGAGCGTCCTCGAACGCGCGTCGCCCTGCTCGGACGATTTGCTGGCTTTCGCCCGCGCCGCCCTGATGCGCGCGATGGGCGTGGAAAAGCCGGCGCCCCGCGCCGCGCGCCTGGTGGTCTGACCGTCGTTCCGAACGCGTCTTGCCGAGATTTGGCTGTGGGCCCCCGCAACCACACCCGAGCGGCAAATCCCAAGCATTTCAACCATCCTTGGGCTTTCTCCTGTTAAAAAATCGTTTTCAGCGACAACGCAGGGGCGCGGAAAGCAGGAAGCGCCGGTCGGCGTTGAGGCCGACGAAAATGTCGAAATCGCCTGGCTCGAGCCGCCATTCGAGAGCGGCGTCGAGGCCCGACAGGTCTTCCGCCGCCAGGGTGAAGGAGACTTTTTTCGTCTGCCGTGGCGTCAGTTCGACCTTGGCCCAACTTTTAAGCTCCAGCACCGGCGGCGCGGCGGCGGCGACGCGGTCGCGGGCGAAGAGAAAGACGGTTTCCTGCGCCGGCCGGTCGGATAGATTCTGCGCCTCCACTTCGACTGCGATTCTCTCGCCGGCCTGGAATTCCTCCTGGCCGAGGCGCAGATTGTCCAGTTTGACTTCGGCGTAGGAAAGTCCGTGGCCGAAGGGGAAAAGCGGCTCGTTCGGCACGTCGATATATTTGCTGGTGAAGGGATCGGTCGGATTGGCCGGCCGGGCGGCAGGCCGTTCGGCAAAAAAGATCGGGATCTGCCCCACGGCGCGCGGCCAGGTGACCGGAAGGCGTCCGGTCGGGTTGAACCTCCCGGTCAAGACCTCGGCGATGGCCTCGCCGGCCCCTGCCCCGAGGAACCAGGTCGCGACCAAGGCGCGGGCGCGTTCGGCGAGCAAGGGGACGATCAGAGGCCTGCCGGAGGAAAGAAGGGCGATGACGGGGCGTCCGGCCGAAAGAACGGCTTCGGCGAGTTCGCGCTGGCGTCCCGGCAGTCCGGGCCGCGCCCGGCTCGCCGCCTCGCCGCTCATCCGCGCGGCCTCGCCGACGCAGAGAATGACCGCGTCGGCGCCCTCGCACGCCGCCCGCGCCGCGCCAATGCCGCTGATGTCGTCGCCCTTGATGGCGACGCCTTGTTGGTGAACGATGTCCCGGTCCGGCAGGGCGGCGCGCAGCCCTTCGAGAATGGTCGAACATTGGCGCGGGTCGGCGGCCAGCGTCCAGGGGCCGACCATTTCCTCGCGCGCATCGGCGAGCGGGCCGATCACGGCGATGCGGCGGATGTTTTCGCCGAGCGGCAGGATTCCCTCGTTGGTCAGAACAATGATGGCGCGCCGGGCGGCGTCGAGGGCCAGCTTTTTCGCCGCGTCCGACGACGCGCGCTCGGCCTTTGTGCGGCGGTAGGGATCGTCGAACAGGCCAAGCCTCATTTTCAGGATCAGGATTCGCCGCACCGCGGCGTCGACGTCCTTCATCCGCGCGATCCCCCGCGACAGCGCCTCCGGCATGGCGGAAAAATAGACGCCGCTGACCATGTCGATGTCCACGCTCGCCTTCAGCGCCAGAGCCGCGGCCTCGGCGCGGTCGGCGGCGACGCCGTGATCGATCAGCTCCTCGATGGCGGCGTAATCGCTCATGATCACCCCGTCGAAACTGAGTTTTTCCCGCAGCCAGGCGCGCAGCAGCGGGACATTGGCGGTCATGGGGACGCCGCCGACCGAATTGAAAGCCGACATGACGGCGGCGCAGCCGGCTTCGACGGCGGCGCGGAACGGCGGCAGGTAGGTTTCATGCACGGCGCGTTCGGACAGGTCGGCGGCGGCATATTCGCGCCCCGCCAGCGCCGCGCCGCCGCAACAGAAATGTTTGGCGGTCGCGGCGAGCGAATTGGGCGAGGCGAGATCGCCGCCCTGGAAGCCGCGCACCTTGGCGGCGGCGAAGCGCGCCCCGAGCAGCGGGTCTTCGCCGGCGCCCTCGGCCATGCGGCCCCAGCGCGGGTCGCGGGCGATGTCGAGCATGGGCGCGAAGGTCAGATCGGCGCCGTCGGCGGCGGCCTCGCGCGCCGCCTCCCGCGCCGTGCGCTCCCAGATATCGGGGTCGAATGCGCCAGCCTCGGCGAGCGGAATGGGGAAGGCCGTCCGATGGCCGTGAAGGACATCGACGCCGAAAAACAGGGGTATGCCGAGCCTCGTCTCCTCCACCGCGAGTTTCTGAAAACGGTCGGTCGCCTCGCGGCCCCACAGGTTCAGCAGCGAACCGACCGCGCCGGCGCGCACCGCTTCCGTCGTCGCTTCGCCGCGAACCGGCCCGGTCGACGCGGAACCCGCCGGCGACATGGTCATCTGGCCGAGCTTCTCGGCGAGGGTCATTTTCGCGATCAGCTTTTTGATCCCGTTCAGGTCCATTTCTTCAGTCCCACCGCCTTAGAGCCTTTTCCGACCATTCTGACACAATCTGTTCGCTTTCGGGGAGACGATCCGGCAGGCGCGCGCCGACGAGCGCATCGGCGATGCGGTCGAGGCGCGCGCCGCACCGGGCGTCCGCCGAAAGCGAACCCTTCGGGCCGGGGGCTTTCGTGCCGTAGCCGCGTCGGCTGGCTCGGCCGTGTCCCCGACACGGCCGTCGCCAACCTCCTTGCCACGGCGCGAAATCCCCTCGGCAGATTGCGCCAGAATGGTCGGAAAAGGCTCTAGCTTGCCCTACGCGTTCACGATGATGTTATAAGCTTCGTGGGACTTCGCAAATTCGGGCGGGGCGAATGCGGTCGGGAACCCATGGCGGAAAAGACGGGCTCCGTTTCTGAGGCCGTGGCCGACGCGCCGCAGCGGGACGACGATTTCATCGGGCTGGCGCGCCTGCTGCTGCGCGCCCTCGGCGCTTCGGCTCAGCGCAGGGCGCTCGCCAGCCTGGCGGTGGGGCTCGTCGTTGTGGTCGGCGCCACCGCCGTCATGCAGATCGCGCTCAACCTCTGGACCCGGACCTTTTACGATTCGCTCGCCCAAAAGGACATTCCCGAATTCGTCCGGCAGCTTTTCTACTATCTTTTCATCGCCGGCGCGCTGCTCGCCCTCAATGTCGCCCAGCTGTGGCTGAGCATGACGATGAAAATGAAATTGCGCGAAGGGCTGACGCGCGATTTGATCGGGCAATGGCTGACGCCCCGGCGCGCCTTTCTCATCTCCGGGGCGGGGGCGATCGGGGTCAATCCCGACCAGCGCATCGATGCGGACGCCAGTCATCTTTCCGACGTCTCTACCGATCTCGGCGTCGGCCTGTTGCAGGCGGCGCTGCTGCTGGTCTGTTTCGTCGGCGTGCTGTGGAGCCTGTCGCAGGGCGTGGTCCTGCCGTTTCCATGGCGCAGCTTAAGCATTCCCGGCTATATGGTCTGGGCCGCGCTCGCTTACGCCGGTGTGGCCTCGTTCTTCTCCTGGCGCTTGGGCCGGCCGCTCGTTCCCCTCAACGCCGAACGTTACGCGCGCGAGTCCAATCTGCGCTTCGCTTTGGTGCACGCCAACCAGCACAGCGAAGGTATCGCCGTGCATCGCGGCGAGAGCGAAGAAGCAAATCGGCTCAATCGTCAGCTCGACCCGCTTCTCGTCACCCTGCGGGGAATCATCGGGGTCACCACCCGTCTGACCTGGGTGACGGCCGGCTACGGCTGGTTCACCATCGTCGCGCCGATCGTCGTCGCCTCGCCGGCCTATTTCGCCGGCAATCTGACTTTCGGCGGGCTGCTGATGGCGGTCGGCGCCTTCAATCAGGTGCAGCAATCCCTGCGCTGGTTTGTCGACAATGTCGGCGTGATCGCCGATTGGCGCGCAACCTTGCTGCGCGTCGCCGCCTTCCGCCGCGCCTTGAAGGACATGGATCGCGTCGGCGGCGGCGCCTCCCGCATCGAATGGACGGTTTCGCCCGAAAACCAACTGCGATTGGACGATCTCGTCGTTCTTTCGCCGTCGGGCGGCATAAGGCTCGACCAGCCTTCTGTCGAAATCGCAGCCGGCGAACATACTTTGATCGCCGGCGCGCCGGGGGCGGGCAAGACCAGCCTGTTTCGCGCCATGGCCGGTCTGTGGTCCTGGGGCGCCGGGCGCATCGCCCTGCCGGCGGACGACCGCATCATGTTCATGCCCAAGCGGCCCTATATTCCCGATGGTGCCCTGCGCGACATTCTCGCCAATCCGGCGGCGGCGGAAAATTTCACCACGGCGCAGTTCGAAGCCGCCCTGCAGCGCATGGGCCTTGCTCACCTCGTCCAGCGCCTGGACGAGCGCGGACGCTGGGATCAGAATCTCACCGACCCCGAGCAGCGGAGCCTCGCCTTCGCCCGCCTGCTGCTGCATCGGCCGCTGTGGGTCATCGCCGATTCCGCCGTCGACTTGCTCTCCGCCACGGCGCGGGTGGCCTTGTTCGACATGTTCGCCAAGGAGCTTTCCGGTTCGACGCTGGTCAGCATAACGGGATCGCAAGGCGCCGACCCGTTCTTTCACCGCATTCTCTGCCTCACTTGCGATCCGCGTGTGGGAAGCCTGGCTTTTCCGCCGGACTGCGATAGGGACGAGGCATTTCGCGTCCAGCCTTCAGCATGAGGCTTCCATGAGCAAGCCGCGAGCCGAGCCCTGGACGTCCGGTCTGGACGATTGGCTGGCGCGCCAATATCGGCATTGCGCCGAATTCATGCCGCGCGCCATATCGGCGACCCAACTGGTCAAGCATCGCCCGCATTACCGCCAGACCATCCGGGCGGCGCGCGGTTCGGTGCTCGCCTGCGCCGATCTCGCCGAGAATCCGGATTTCTTCTTTCACTGGCTGCGCGATTCCGCCGTGGTCATCGACGCCTTGCGCATTCTCATCGAGGACGGGACGCTGCGCGACGAGGGCTTGCGGCTTTTCGGCGAATTCGTCGAATTCAGCTTAAAGATCAGCCGGCTCGACGGGCGCGCCAATCCCCGTGATGAGGAAGAACGCGCCGGCGTCCTGCCCGATTTCGTCAAAAATCTCCGCTCGCGCGCGGAAATGGCGGAAATATACGGCGACCGCGCGCTTGGCGAGGCGCGTCTGAGCGCCGACGGGCGGCTGGACATTTTCCGCTGGCAGCGCCCGCAGAACGACGGCCCGGCGCTGCGGGCGCTCGCCGCGATGCGTTACTGGCGCAACCAGGATCTCCGCCCGTTTCTGCCGCTCGCCCCGCTGCGCGCGCTGATCGAGGGCGATCTCGACTTCACCTGCAAAACCTGGCGTGAGCCCTGCTACGACCTGTGGGAGGAGCGCTGGGGCCGCCATTATCACACCCAGATCGTCCAGTTCGCCGCCTTGAGCGACGGGGCCGAATGGGCGCGGTCGCTGGGCGACGCGGGCCGCGGCGAAAATTTCGCTTCGGCCGCGCAAGCGGCGGCGCGGGTTCTGGATCAATATTTCGACGCTCGCTTCGGCGCTTTTCTGACGCCGCTGCCCGATCCGGGGCTGGACCCCGCCGCGACCATGCGGCTCGATTTCGCCGTCCTCCTCGGCGTGATCCAGGCGGCGCGGCGCAACGGCCCGCACAGCGCCGCCGATCCCAGGGCGTTGACGACCTTGCGCCGGCTCGAAGACCTGTTCGACCGCATCTATCCGATCAACCGGGATCGGCCCGGGGAATGCGGAATCGCGCAGGGGCGTTATGAAGGCGACATCTATTTCACCGGCGGCGCCTTTTATTTTTCCACGCTCGGCGCGGCCGAGTTTTACTATCGCTTCGCCACGGCCGCCGCTTGCGGCGAAAACATCGCGCTTTCCTCCGATCATCGCGAAATTCTCGCTGAAATCGTGGGCGAGGAAGGTTCGCGCCTCGGCGGCGAGACGCTACGGCCGGCGTTTCGCGGCAAGCTGGCGCGGGCGCTGATCGAACGCGGCGACGCGGTCATGGCCACGGCGCGCCGCTTCGCCCCGGGATCGGGCGTCCTCGCGGAGCAGTTCTCGCAAATCGACGGCGCGCCGACGTCGGCGCAAAGCCTGGCCTGGAGCTACGCCTCCTTCATCACCGCCTTCGCCTGCCGCCAACAGGCTTTGCGCGCGACGGGCCTCTGACCCTCGTCGCGCCGGCGAGACGAGCGCCAGCCGATCATCGTCACGTGGCGCGCCCGGTTGATTTTTCGGCGGCGCCGGCTCGGTCGCCAACCACTGCCGATCATCCCGCCAAAATTCCCCTGCCATGATTCGAGCCCCCTTCTGGAAATTTGGATCGCTTTTGATCTCCGCACTCAATCGTCCAATCGCGTGCTGAGCTTAGGCTCATCGGGATCGCGCTCATCGAAATTTTCAGCACGCCGCGCTTTTTTCCGCAATGGATGGTCTTATCTAAATGTCATGGGTCTGCATCAACCCGACGTCCGCCCTCTGGACGCGGCGGCGCCCGCCGCCGCGCCGCTGATCGACGCGTTCGCCCGGCGGATCAGCTATGTCCGCATTTCCGTGACCGACAGGTGCGATTTCCGTTGTGTTTATTGCATGTCGGAAAACATGCATTTCCTGCCCAAGGCCGATCTCCTCACGCTCGAAGAGCTGGAGCGCCTGGGCGCGGCCCTGATCTCGCGCGGCGTGAGCAAAATTCGTCTGACCGGCGGCGAGCCGCTGGTGCGGCGCAACGTGATGCAATTGTTCCGCGGCCTTTCGCGCCATATCGGCCTGGGCTTGAACGAATTGACCCTGACCACCAATGGCTCGCAGCTCGCCCGCTTCGCCGACGAATTGGGCGAATGCGGCGTCGGGCGGGTCAATGTTTCGCTCGACACGCTCGACGCGGAAAAGTTCCGGGCGCTGACGCGCTGGGGCGACCACGCCAAGGTGCTTTCGGGCATCGCGGCGGCGCAACAGGCGGGCCTGCGGGTCAAGCTCAATTGCGTCGCGCTCAAAGGCGCCAATGACGACGAATTTCTTGCCTTGACCGAATGGGCGCACGGCCGGGGAATCGACATTTCCTTCATCGAAGTCATGCCGCTCGGCGAGGACGCGGCCGGCAATATCGACCATTTTCTGCCGCTCGATTCCGTGGTCGCGGCGCTGGCGACAAAATTCACGCTCACCCCTTCAGCTTTCGCCAGCGGCGGCCCCGCGCGCTATTTCGATATCGCCGAAACCGGCGGGCGCGTCGGCTTGATCACCCCGCTCAGCCACAATTTCTGCGAAAGCTGCAATCGCGTGCGCATCACCTGCACCGGAACGCTCTATATGTGTCTCGGCCAGGAGGCTCGCGTCGATCTGCGCGCGCCGCTGCGCGCCTCGGCGGACGACGCGGCCGTTCACGCCGCGCTCGACGAGGCCATGCGGCGCAAGCCGCGCGGACACGATTTCGTCAAGCAATGGGCGGGCGAGATCAGCCCCCATCGTCGCCCGATGAGCCTGACCGGCGGGTGATTTTACTTATGCCGTGCGATCTTCGGCGGCGTGTTGGCGTCCGCGCCGGCGGCGGTCGTCCATGGCCTCCGCCGTGTCGAGATCGCTCAAAACGCCGTCGTCGGCGTCGATTTCGGCCACCCATTGGCGATAGCGGCCGATCAGAGTTTTCGCGCCAACGTCGCCGCTGGTCTGCTCCAGGATCAACGGGAAGAAAGCCCGCCCCCACAGCACCGGATTGCCCAGCCGGCCGCCGCAACGCGGCGCGACGATGGCGCGACCCCGGCCCGGAGCGAAAGCCGCAATCATGCGCGCGACCAGCGCGGGATCGATGTCGGGCATATCGCCGAGAAAAACCATCGCCCCGTCGATCTCCTGCGGCAAAGCGGCGACGCCCTTTTTCAGCGAAGTGGAAAGCCCTTCGGCGTAATCCTCGTTGGCGACGAACGCGACCGCGCTGCCGGCCAAAGCGGCGCGGACTTTTTCAGCCTCATGTCCGACCACGACGATGATTTTTTCCAAGGACGCCGCGCGCGCCGCGTCCACCGCATGGCGCACCAGCGGCTTGCCTTCCAGCATCAGCGTCAGCTTGTTGGCGCCCATGCGCTGCGACCGGCCGGCTGCGAGAACAATGGCCGCGATCCGCGGCGCCGCGGCCGGCCGGGTTTCCGACTTTGCCTTGGCGTTCCAGGGCGTGGCGCGGAGCAGGCCGCCGACGCCCATCGCCATGATGTCGGCGCGGCCAACCCGTAGACCGGCGAGAAGGCGCCGCAGGACAAAATCAAAACCATTGAGCTGCGGCGTGCGCGCGCAGCCGGGCATTCCGATCACCGGCGTTTTTTCGAGCGCCCCGAGAAGCAGCAGATTGCCGGGGTCCACCGGCATGCCGAAATGGACGGTTCGGCCGCCCGCCTGTTCCAGCGCGGCGGGAACCACGTCCTTGCGGTCGGCGATCGAACAGGCGCCGCAGATCAGAATGAGGTCGTCGCCCGCCGCGCCGCGCGCCAAGATTGCGCGCGCCAGTTCCATATCGTCATGCGCGACGCGCAGATCGGCGCAAAGCGCGCTCTCCAGCGCGATGAGCCTTTCGCGCGTGTGCCGCGACGTTTTCTCCAGCGTGCTCGCCTTCAACCCCGGCGCGAGCGTCTGGATCAACGAGGTCCGGTGGGGCCGAAAGGGCAAGATTTCGAGCGGCGCCGCCGCGCGCTCGCAAACGGCGACCACCCTTTCCGGCACGGCATAGGGATTGACTTTGATGGTTGCGATCATCTCTCCCGGCGCGACCACTTCATGCGCGGGCAAGGTTCCGAGCGTGATCGCCTCGTCGACATGATTGAACGCATCGACGCCGCGCCGGTCGAAATGCAGCAAACCGTGAAAAGCGGCGTGGAGATTGCAGCGTCCGGCGCGCGCCTCGCGGGCGATCACCCCTGAACCCGCCAGCGCGCGCGCCACCCGCGCCGCCGCGACGTCTTCGGCGACATCCTTCGGGTCGAGCAGCGCGACCGGCGCCGCGTCCACGCCGGCCGCGCGCAGGCGCTCGATATCTTCGATCGTGAGCTTTCGTCCCTTGGGGATGAAAAGATCGGGCAGGCGGATGGCGTGGGCGAGCAGGCCGCCGCAGGCTTCGTCCAAGCCGCTGCAGGCTTCCTTAATGGCGAGGGTCACGAATTTCATTCCGCCGCACTCCCAAAGCTTTGCGCATGGGCGCAGCGCAGGACCGAGGTCATTTCCGCGGCGATGGCGATGGCGATCTCCGGCGGCGACGCCGCGCCGATCGCAAGCCCGATCGGCCCATGGATTCGCGCCAGGTCTGACTCGGAAAAGCCTTTTGCGCGCAAGCGGGCGCGGCGCTTTTCCGCCGTGCCGCGCGAGCCGAGCGCGCCAATGTAAAAGGCCGGGCTGCGCAAGGCGGCGGTCAGGGCCGGGTCGTCGATCCTGGGCTCATGAGTCAGCGCGACCAGGGCGCAGCGCGAATCGAGCCGGAATTTTTGGAAAAAATCCTCCGGCCATTCGGCGTGGAGTTCTACCTCGGGGAAACGTTCCGCGGTGGCGAAAGCCGGCCGCGGATCGACCACGGCAACCCGATAGCCGGCCGCCGCCGCGATCGGCGCCAGGCCTTGCGCGATATGAACGGCGCCGACGACGATGAGGCGCAAAGGCGGGCGCCAGAATTCGAGGAAAAATTTTCCGCGCGGGGTCTCGACCAGGGTTTCGACGCCGCGCGCGACGGCCGCGGCCAGGGCGGGTCGGCTCTCGTCATGGAAAAGAACGTTGTCGAGCCGATCGTCCTCGACCGGGATTCGTTTCCCGGCGCCCAAGGCGACCAGCGCCGCCGTCGCCGCGCCCGCATCGAGTTTTTCGACGATCCGGCGAACGTCGGGTCCGTCCTCGATCCGCTCGACCAGAACGCCGATCTTGCCGCCACACGCCAGCCCGACCGACCACGCCTTGCCGTCGCTGACGCCGAATTCCAGCAGCGCCGGCCGGCCCGTCCGCATGACCTCTTCGGCGTTGGCGAGAACCTCGCCCTCGACGCAGCCGCCGGAGACCGAGCCGATCATGTGGCCGGCTTCATCGACCGCCAGCCGCGAGCCGGCCGCGCGCGGCGACGATCCCCAGGTCGAGACGACCGTCGCCAGCGCAGCCTTTCGGCCGCTCCTCACCCAGGAGAGGGCCTCCCGCAGAATGGCGCCGCTGTCGTCCATCACTTTTCCGCGGTTGTTTTGGTCAGCCCGAAAATTTTCCGCAGCCGCGCCCAGATCGTCGCCGCCAGGCGGACCAGCCATCCCTGTCGCGGCGGCGCCGCCACAGCATCATTGGCGGCGGCGCCGACAATCGCGGAAAAATTGCCAAAAAACTCGTCGGCCAGTTTTTTCGCGGCGCTATCGATCATGCGGCCGCCGAGCTGGGCGATCTTGCCGCCGACTTGCGCCTCCACGTCATAGGTCAGAAGAGTTCGCGGCGGCGCCGTCGTCGTCAAGACGCACACGCGCGCCGCCGCGCGCAAATCCGGCCGAGCCGCCCGAGCCCTCGCCCTCGATCCGATATTGGCGCGGCGGATCGAGGTCGGACAATTTCACCTTGCCGGAGAAATTGGCCTTGACCGGACCGATGCGCACGACGACGCGGGCGTTCATGTCGGTGTCGGAAGTCTTTTCGATGCTTTCGCAGCCTGGAATGCTCTGGCGCAAGATCTCGGCGTCATTGAGCGCCGCGAACACTTTTGGGCGCGGCGCGGTGATTTTTTGCGTCCCGTGCATGTTCATCGCGGGCCCTCCTGTGCCTGTTCGCGCTGGCCAAGCCGACGGATTTTGACCATTTCGGCGACGATCGACAGAGCGATTTCCTCCGGCGTGATGGCGCCGATATCGAGCCCGGCCGGCGCGCGGATTTGCTCTAGCGCGGCGGCTTCGACGCCCTCGCCGGCAAGATCGCTCTTGAGCGCCGCGATTTTCCGGCGCGAGCCGACAAAGGCGAAATAGCTCGTCCGCAGACGGATCGCCGCGGCCAGAGCGTCGTGATCGCCCGACCCTTGCGTCGAGATCACCACATAGGGGTCGTCGCCGAGATCGGCCGGCGGCGCGAAACCCTCGACCAGCCGGTCGACTGCGCCAAAACCGCCATGGTCGCGGGCGGGCGCGCAGACGGTGACGAAAAAGCCCAGCCGCCGCGCCAGATCGGCCAAAGCCACGGCCACCGGCGAAGCGCCAAGCACGGCGAGAACCGGGCGCGGCAGCACCGGCTCGACGAAGACATCCATCGCGCCCTGGCTCGGGCACATGTTGCGGGCATAGGAAATTCCGTCGCGCGTCTCGCCGATCGCGACATGTTGCGCCTGCAGCGCGCTTTCCGGCTGCACGGAAATCAGCCGCGGCCGGCCGTCGGCCAGGGCCTGACGCGCGGCGCGCAACACCGCGCCGCGCGCGCAGCCGCCGCCGATCCAGCCGCCCAAAATGGTCCCGTCGGCCAGGATGACGGCCTTGGCGCCGGCCTTGGCCGCCGTCACCGAAACCGTGCGGACCACAGTCGCCAACGCGAAGGCTTCGCCTTTGGCTTTGACGGAATTGACGAGGTCGAGAATATCAGTTGGACGATCCATGTCAGATCCTCGCCAGATAGGGCTCCAGCGCCTCCAAACTGGCCAGATTGTGCGCGGGGGCGAACAGGTCGACAAAAGGCAGCGCCGCGCGCATCCCGGCGGCGTCCGGCGCATAGTCGCGCCAGCCGATCATCGGGTTGAGCCAGACGATGCGGCGGCAGCGGCGGCGCAACGCCGCCATTTCCTCAGCCAGCCGCGCCGGCGGGCCGGTGTCGTAGCCGTCGGAGGCGATCATCACGCAAGTGCGGGCGTGGATGACGCGCCGCGCGTGCCAGCGATTGAAATCGGCGAGGCTCGCGCCAATCCGCGTGCCGCCGCCGACGCCCGCCGAGATCAGCGTCAGCCGCTCGACCGCGCGCCGGGCGTCGCGCTCGCGCAAGGCTTCGGAAATATGGACCAGCCGGGTGTGGAATACATAGGCGTCCGCCTCGCGGAAATGGGTCAGCACGCCATGCATGAAGCGCAGGAACAACGCCGAATAGAGGCTCATCGAGCCCGACACGTCGAGTAGCACCACCAGCCGCAAGGGCTTGTCCCTGCGCTTGCGGAACGCCAGTTCGACCGGCGCGCCGCCATGGGCGATGCTCTTGTGGATGGTGCGGCGCAGGTCGAGTTTCGGGCCCGCCCGGCGCGCCCTCATTCGTCGCGTCAGCCGCGCGCGCATGGCTTGCGCCAGTTGCGCCGCCAGAGCGTGGGTCGCGGCGAGCTGATCCGGCTCGGTCAGATGGCGGAAGTCCTGCTGCGCCAGACTCTCGCGCGATGTGGCGCCCCGGCTTTTGCCCCGGCCCGTAGCCGCCGTCTCGCCCTCGCCGGCTTCGGCCGGTCCAGCGGCGCCTTGTTGGGGGCCCGATCTGCCGCCACGCAGGCTGGAATTGACGCGCCGCCCGGCGCCCGAAGCCACGATGGCGGCCCTCATGCCTCGCCTGCTCCAGAAAGCGTCGAAAATCTCGTCGAATTTTTGCCAGTCGGATTGACGTCCGCAGAACAGGGCGCGCAAGGCGGGACGCAACGACGCCCGCCGCTCGCCGCACGGCCCGGCGAGAATCTTCAAGGCGTCGCGGGTCTCGCCAAGCCCGATGGCGAAACCGTTTAGGCGCAAGATTTTGGCGAAGGCGCCGAGTTTGTCGCGCGCCGCCCGGCCGGGATCGTTTTTCGCCGCCGCGTCCATCTCAGGCCACCATGCCCAGCAGGCGATCCGAGACTTCGCGGGTGAGGCGGGAGCGGTCTTCCGCGGTCTTGATCACGCAAGCCAGCGTTTCGTGCAGGAGTTCGGGCTCGTCGCGCAAATGGCGCAGGTCGAGCCCGGCCAGGGTCGCGGCCCAATCCAGGGTTTCCGCCACGCCCGGCTTCTTGCGCAGATCTTCCTTGCGCAGCAGGTTGACCAACTGCGCGATCTGCGTGGCCAGCGCCGCGTCGATCCGCGGCAGATGCGACAGGATGATCCGCGCCTCGCGGTCGATGTCGGGAAAATCCACGTAATGATAGAGGCAGCGGCGGCGCAAGGCGTCCGACAATTCGCGCGTGCCGTTGGAGGTCAGCACAACCAGCGGAATCGTCGTCGCCGCAATGGTTCCAAGCTCGGGAATGGTGACCTGGAAATCGGCCAGAAGTTCGAGCAGGAAGGCTTCGAATTCCTCGTCGGCGCGGTCGATCTCGTCGATCAGCAGAACCGGCGATTTTTCCTGCCGGATCGCCGCCAGCAGCGGCCGTTCGAGCAGATATTTTTCCGAAAAGATCTGCTCCTCGACGGCTTGCGCGTCGACGCCTTCGCGGGCCTTGATCGCCAGCAACTGGCGCTGGTAGTTCCATTCATAGAGGGCGGCGCTCTGGTCCAGGCCCTCATAGCATTGCAGGCGAATAAGTCTTGCTTCGCGCATCCGCGCCAAGGCGCGCGCCACTTCCGTCTTGCCCACGCCTGCTTCGCCCTCGAGCAGAAGCGGGCGCGCAAGAGTCTGCATCAGCCATACCGCAGCCGCCAGGCCGCGATCCGGAATATAGCCGACGTCCGCCAACTGGGTCGCGATGGTTTCGAAAGGGATCGGCATGGGTTTCGACCAATTCCTTCCATCGGCGACTTAGAGCGTTTTCCGTTCCTTGCGCATCGGAAGAATGCTCTAGCTCATTGTTTCAACGCATATTCTCGTCCAAAAAGTCTGCAACTTTTTGGGAATATGCTCTAGCTCAGCGTTTCAACGCATATTCTCGTCCAAAAAGTCTGCAACTTTTTGGGAATATGCTCTAGCTCATCGTTTCAACGCATATTCTTGTCCAAAAAGTCTGCAACTTTTTGGGAATATGCTCTAGCTCATCGTTTCAACGCATATTCTTGTCCAAAAAGTCTGCAACTTTTTGGGAATATGCTCTAGTGATGCAGCCCGAGCCGTTCTCCGACCTGCCACAGCCGCCAGGCGTCATGCGGCATCTGGATATGCCCGGCGTTGAGGAAGGCGTAGGCGTCGTTCACCGCATTGGAGAAACAGGGCGCGCCGCCGACATGCGGGCTTTCGCCGACGCCCTTGGCGCCGATCGGATGATGCGGCGACGGCGTCACCGTATAATCCGTCTCCCAGACCGGGGTTTCGACCGCCGTCGGCAGGAAGAAATCCAAAAAACTCGCGCCGAGCACATTGCCCTGCTCGTCGTAGCGGATTTCCTGGCCCATGGCGCAGGCGAAGGCCTCGGTCAGGCCGCCATGGACCTGCCCTTCGATGATCATCGGATTGATCCGCGTGCCGCAATCGTCGAGCGCATAGAAGCGGCGCACTTTCGCGACGCCGGTGTCCACGTCGATGTCCATCACGCAGATATAGGCGCCGAAAGGGTAGGTCATGTTGGGCGGATCGTAATAATTCACCGCCTCCAGGCCCGGCTCCATGTTCGGCGGCAAATCGTGATAGGCCGCCCAGGCGATGTCCTTCATCGTCTTGAATTTTTCCGGCAGGCCTTTCACCACGAAGCGGTCGATGTCCCATTCGAGGTCGCCCTCATGAACTTCAAGCATATGGGCCGCGATCATCTGCGCCTTTTGCTTGATTTTTCGCGCGGCGACCGCAGTGGCGGCGCCGGCGGTGGGTGTCGAACGCGAGCCGTAGGTGCCGAGCCCGTAGGGCGCGGTGTCGGTGTCGCCCTCCTCGATCATGATATTGTCGGCGGGAATGCCGAGCTCGGTGGCGATGATCTGGGCATAGGTCGTCTCATGTCCCTGGCCCTGGCTCTTGGTCCCCATGCGGGCGATCACCGCGCCGGTCGGATGAACGCGAATTTCCGCCGAATCGAACATGGCGATGCCGAGAATGTCGCAGTTTTTCGACGGGCCGGCGCCGACGATCTCGGTGAAGAAGGAAACGCCTATCCCCATGACCTCCCGCGTCTCTCCGCGCAAAAAGGCCTCGCGCTTCTCCTTCTGTTCGGCGCGCAGCCTGTCGTAGCCGACGGCGGCAACCGCCTTGCGCATGGCGGTGTGATAATCGCCGCTGTCATATTCCCAGCCCAGGGCCGATTGATAGGGAAACTGCTCCGCCTTGATGAAATTCTTCATCCGCAGTTCGACCGGGTCCATGTCGAGCTTTTGCGCCAGCAGGTCCGTCGCCCGCTCGATGGCGAAGGCCGCTTCGGTGACCCGGAACGAGCAGCGATAGGCCACGCCGCCGGTCGCCTTGTTGGTATAGACGCCGTCCACCGAGACGAAGGCGGTCGGGATGTCGTAGGAGCCGGTGACGATATTGAAGAAGCCGGCCGGGAATTTGGTCGGCGCGGCGCAGGCGTCGAAGGCGCCATGGTCGGCGATCACATTTACGCGCAAGGCGGTGAGGCGACCGTCCCGGGTCGCGGCGAGTTCCGTGGTCATGTGATAATCGCGGGCAAACGAGGTGGTGGAGAGATTCTCCATCCGGTCCTCGACCCATTTGACCGGCCGCCCCAGCACGATCGAGCCGACGACCGAGCAGACATAGCCGGAATAGGCGCCGACCTTGTTGCCGAAGCCGCCGCCGATATCCGGCGCGATGACGTGGATCTTGTGTTCCGGCAGGCCGGAAATCAGCGACACCACGGTGCGGATGACATGGGGCGCCTGGAACGTGCCCCACAGCGTCAGTTCGCCCTTGATCTTGTCCATCGAGGCGACGCATTGGCAGGTTTCGAGCGGGCTCGGATGGGTGCGGTGATCGACGATCAATTGCTTGATCGTCACCTCAGCCTTTTCGAAAGCCTCGTCGGTGGCCTGCTGGTCGCCGACCGACCATTCGAAAATATGGTTAGGATGTTTGCGGGGACCGTGCGCGGCGTCCATCTTGTCCTTGATGTCCTCGCGCAGGATCGGCGCGTCGGCGGCAAGCGACTTGAACGGATCGACGATGCAGGGCAGAGGCTCGTAATCGACCTCGACCAACTCGACCGCGTCGGCGGCGACATAACGGTCCTCGGCGATGACGAAGGCGACTTCCTGGTTCTGGAACAGAACCTTGTCCTCGGCCAGCACCGCCTGGACGTCGCCCGCCAGCGTCGGCATGTAATGCAGTCCGAGCGGTTTCAAATCGGCGGCGGTCAGGACTGCGATGACCCCCGGCAGCGCCTTGGCGCGGCTGGCGTCTATGCCGCGGATGCGGGCGTGGGCGTGCGGCGAGCGGACGAAATCACCGAAAACCATCCCCGGCAATTTCAGGTCGTCGACATAATTGCCCTTGCCCTGAGTGAAGCGAATGTCCTCGACGCGCTTGCGCTTGCAGCCGAGACCTTCGAGTTTTTCGGCGCGCCGGGCGCGCTCGGATTCAACAGTCTGGACGGTCATTGCGCGGCCTCCATCAAGGGAGTCTCATGCAGTTTCGCCGCCGCATATTGGATCGCCTTGACGATGTTCATATAGCCGGTGCAGCGGCATAAGTTTCCGGCAATGCCGTGACGGATTTCTTCCTCGCTGGGATTGGGGTTTTCCATCAGCAGGCGCGTGGCGCGCAGGATCATGCCCGGCGTGCAATAGCCGCATTGCAGCCCATGCATCAGCCGAAAACCTTCCTGGACGGCGGAAAGCGTCCCGTCGGCATGGGCGATCCCTTCGATGGTGGTGATATGGGCGCCGTCGGCCTGTACGGCGAAACACATGCAGCTCTTGATCGACATGTCGTTCATGTCGACGGTGCAGGCGCCGCAATGGCCGGTGTCGCAGCCGATATGGGTTCCGGTGAGATTGAGCTGCTCGCGCAGGAAATGAACGAGCAGGAGGCGCGACTCGACGTCGGCTTCGACCGGCTTGCCGTTGACGGTGAGGGCGATGTGGTGTTTTGACATGCGCGTGATCCTCAAGATTTCAGACGCGGGCGCGCTAGTTCTTTTGTGCGCTGGCGCTGGCGCGGGCCTTCCTTATGCGCTGGCGCGGGCTTTCATGCGCTCGCGCGGGCCTGGGCGCGCATCACGGCGCGGCGCAACATGACGCCCGCCATTTTGGCGCGATATTCGGCCGGGCCGTGCAAGTCGGACGCCGGCCTCGTGATCGCTTCCGCCGCGGCCGCGGCGCGATCGAGCGCCGCCTTGCCGAGATCGGAGCCGGCCAGGATGTTTGAGGCCGCTTCAGCCCAGAGCGGGGTGTCGGCGACATTGGTCAGCGCGACCGAAGCGCTCGCGCATCGGCCGCCCTCGAGCGTAAGGATGACGGCGGCGGCGGCGGTGGCGTAATCGCCGGTCTTGCGTTTCAGCTTTTCATAGGCGAAGCCGTGGCCGCGCGGCGGCGCCGTGATGCGGATTTCGGTGATGATGTCGCCCAGGTGAAGCTCGGTGTCATAAGCCCCGTGGTAAAATTCGCGCGCGGAAATCTCTCGCGCGCCGTCGGGACTCAGGACGCGGAATCGCGCGTCGAGACATTGCATCACTGCGGGCATATCGTTGCCCGGATCGCCATTGGCGACATTGCCGCCGATCGTGCCGCGATAGCGCACCTGCGGATCGGCGATCTGGCTCGAGGTTTCGCGCAAGATCGGCAACGATTCCGCCAGCATCGCATCATGGATGATGTCATGCTGGGTGGTCATGGCGCCGATGAGAATATCGTCGCCCTCGCGCCGCACGCCCTTCAATTCGGCCACGCCCGAAAGATCGACCAGATGTTCAGGCGCCGCCAGCCGAAGCTTCATCAGCGGAATGAGGCTGTGGCCGCCGGCGAGCGGCCGCGCGTCCTGGCCCAATTGCCGCAGCAGCAGGGCGGCCTCGTTGACGTTGGTGGGACGATGGTAATCGAATGCGCCCGGGATCATGGGGCTCCTCCCAGAGCTGAACGACCGTTTGCTCGGTCCTTTTCTTGAGCGGCGCTATGAAATCGCCCGATCTATCCGGGAGATAAGAAGCGTCCCCGCGTTAAACCATTGAAAAGCCCCAGGCGTTTCCTCAACAATTCGTGATATCAAGCATAGGGGAAACTTAGCCGAAGCTGAAACATTGCCAGACAGCTCAAACTCAAGCGTAAGATCGAATGCTTTGCGTCCTTCCCTGGAATACTTGGCGTAAAATATAAACTCGCCCCCCAACGCGACGACAACGGGTCGCGCAAACGGAGCCAGGCGGCCTCGCGACGACTCTGGCGGCCTGCGCGGGAGCGGCGCCACAACAAAACGCCCCGGATCATGCGATCGCGGGGCGTCGATTATCTTTGGTTGCGGGGGCACGCAACCACCGACAATCTAAACTTTTGCGCCTTGTTCCACCGAATTTGGTCCTAACGATATAAAGGTGCGCCCACCGCATCCAAAGCGAATCTGTGACGCGAGGCGGTCGCGATCCCACCCAAGGGCACAGCTGGGCGAGAAGCGGTCGTGGATCGGAGGACTGGTCTCTGAGGATGAGCGGTCGAAGGCGCAAAGGCAAAGTTGCGCCACAACCGGAAATTCGACGTTTGCCGAATGAGCCCATGTTTTCGAACGAAACCCACCATCCCTATCGTGTCTTCGCCCAGAGTACTCAGCATTACGTTGCTCCCAGGACCACCGATTCTTCCTCACAGGTGGAAATCAGCGGCTGTCAACTGCGCCCTATGCACTCCATCGAGCGTCAAAGTGCTGAGGACTCCTCCCGACATATACGAGATCACCGCTTCGCCGGCGGCATTGTTGCGCGTGTCCGCCAGCAGGGCCGCGAAGCTGCTGAACACGCCAGGGTCGAACTGGATCACGTCGGCTTGGCGCGGACCAACCAGCGAATGCGCGCCAAAGTCGGCGATGACGTCATTACCGTTGCCGCCAGTCGTATTGCCATGGAAGACGAACGTGTCACCGTCGCCAGTGATATCGAAATAATCGTCGCAAGCGTTCGCGACGAAGGTCTCGTCGTTGGCCGGGCCAATGAAATTGTCGATGATCCTAACATTGCCCGCTCCGTCCGTCGCGGTGATGGCGAATTCGAGCGGATCGTTCAAATTATACCATGCTCCGGATGTCGTGACGCTCCATGATCCGTCCGAAGCCGCCGTCGTCGAACCCAAGTATCCCGTGTGGCCGTTGATGAGATCGAGATAGGAGACCCAAAGTTCGCAACCGGCCTCGGTCGACCCTGAAATGTTGGGATGTTTGCCGTTCGATATCGCCGCGACTCTACAGGTCGGGATTACCGTATCGATCTGAAGCGTTCCAGCGGGATTGGCAACAGCGCCGGCGAGATTAGCTAAATTGCCGGCCAGATCAATGATCGCGCCGCCGTTCAGGTTGACTGAACTGATGGCGAGATCCGGCGTATTCTGGCCGGCTTGCACAGTGTAATCAAACGCCAATGCCGTCGCTGTCGAATGCACCATGTCGTAGGTGGCGATGCCGCCGTCGTTCAGCTCCAATTCCGGCGATCCAGTCACGGTAACCGCCTCGCTCATCTTGAGGGTCAGCGTGACCGACTTGCCCGCGCCCAAATCGGCGTTGGCCGGTGACGCGATAACAGATTTGACCGTCGGCGCAATGGTGTCGATCTGGATTCCGAGGCAAGACAGCGCCCCGGACAGATCGGCTTGGTCGCCGGCAAGACCCTCGATTAACGAACGGTGTGGGAGGTCGACACCGGTCACGGCCAGATCGGACGTGTTCTGTCCCGCCGCCACCGTATAATCAAACACCAAGGTCGTCGCTGTCGAATGAACCATGTCGTAGATCGCGACACCGCCGTCATTGAGCGAGAGCGTTGGCGTACCCACCACCTTGACAGCTTCATCCATCGTTAGCGTGATGACCACCGTCTGGCCGGCCTTGGCTTCACCGCATGCGGGCGAGGTTGTGACCGCTTTCACTTTCGGCGGCGTCGTGTCGACGACAATTCCGAGATTGGCGGCGGCGCCCGCGAGATTGGCCGGGTCGCCCGAAGAATCGGCTATTGAAGCGCCGCAGCCCAACGTCACGCCCGTCGTCTTGAGATCGTTGGTATTCTGCCCGGACGCGACAACATAATCGAAAACCAGAGTTGTCGCTGTGGAATCCGCCTTGTCGAAAGTGGCGACGCCGCAATCGTTCATTTGCAGCGTCGGGGAACCGGTGACGACTACCGCTTCGTTCATATGCAAAGTGATCGCGACGGTCTTGCCCGCATCGAGATCGCCGCTGTCGGGCTGAGCTGTCACCGAAAGGACATCCGGCGTCGTACCTTCGACAGTCACGTCCTGCACGGCCGGCAAGGACATATTGCCATAGGCGTCGACCACGGTCGCCGACACGACTGCGGTCCCATTGGGAAGCGCCGCGACGTCAGCGGCCGGGATCGTCGCGGTCCAGGCGTTTCCCGCTGCATTGACCGTCGCCGTATAAGTCTTGTCAAACCCGGCGTCGGTCACCACCACCTGAAACGTGCTGTTCGGTGCGACGCCGGAGACGGTTCCGCCAAGTTGGACCACCTTCGGCCCCTGACCTCCGCCGCACCCATCGCTGTCGCGATCATCGTCATCATAATCGCCATTGTCGCCCAACCGATTGTCGCCCTTGTCGAACCCGGCGTCGGTCACCATCACCTGAAACGTCCTATTCGGCGCAACGCCGGAGAGGGTTCCACAAAGTTGGACCGCCTTCGGCCCCTGGCCTCCGCCGCATCCATCGCTGTCGCGATCATCGTCATCACAATGATTGTCATCATCATCGCCATTGTTGCCCAATCGATTGTCGATGATATTGTCGCCATTGGTCTTGTTGATCGTCACGGCTGGCAGTTTTTCGGCGATGACGACATTTTCCGACGCCTGAATCGTCGGACTGATGATCGCCGTTACCGTCGCCGTTCCGTTCGCCAAGGTGATGGCGTCGGCTTCCGTCAGAGTCGCGGACCAGCCATTCCCGGCAGCGTTGACCGTCGCCACATAATCCTTCGAAAAGGCGCCATCGGTCACCGAGACAGAGAAGGTCGCGCCCGCCGCAAGGCCGCTCACCGCGCCGCTCAGCGGCACGCCGCCAACGGCATGCGCCTCAGCGTAATTGATGACGTTATCACCATCGACCGGCGAGATCGTCACCGTCGGCAGGGTTTCGGCCACGGTGACTTGGTCCGTCGCCAGGGTCGACTGGTTGCCGTAAGCGTCGGTCACTTGCGCCGTGAGCGTCGCGGTTCCGTTCGGCAGGGTGATGGCGTCGGCCTCGGGGATGGTCGCCGTCCAGCCGGTTCCGGCGGTGTCGACGGTCGCCGTGTAGGTGTTCGAGAAGGCGCCGTCGCTCACCGACACGTCGAAGGTCGCGCCGGCCGCAAGGCCCGACACCGTCCCGGCCAGAGGCACGCCGGCGGCGGCGCTGGCTTCGGGATGATTGATGACGTTGTCGCCGTCGACCGCCGAGATCGTCACGGTCGGCAGGGTTTCGGCCACGTGACTTGGTCCGTCGCCAGGGTCGACTGGTTGCCGTAAGCGTCGGTCACTTGCGCCGTGAGCGTCGCGGTTCCGTTCGGCAGGGTGATGGCGTCGGCCTCGGGGATGGTCGCCGTCCAGCCGGTTCCGGCGGCGTCGACGGTCGCCGTGTAGGTGTTCGAGAAGGCGCCGTCGCTCACCGACACGTCGAAGGTCGCGCCGGTCGCCAGGCCCGACACCGTCCCGGCCAGAGGCACGCCGTCGGCGGCGTTGGCCTCGGAACGATTGATGACGTTGTCGCCGTCGACCGGCGAGATTGTCACCGTCGGCAGGGTTTCGGCCACGGTGACTTGGTCCGTCGCCAGGGTCGACTGGTTGCCGTAAGCGTCGGTCACTTGCGCCGTGAGCGTCGCGGTTCCGTTCGGCAGGGTGATGGCGTCGGCCTCGGGGATGGTCGCCGTCCAGCCGGTTCCGGCGGCGTCGACGGTCGCCGTGTAGTTGTTCGAGAAGGCGCCGTCGCTCACCGACACGTCGAAGGTCGCGCCGGTCGCCAGGCCCGACACCGTCCCGGCCAGAGGCACGCCGGCGGCGGCGTTGGCCTCGGAACGATTGATGACGTTGTCGCCGTCGACCGGCGAGATTGTCACCGTCGGCAGGGTTTCGGCCACGGTGACTTGGTCCGTCGCCAGGGTCGACTGGTTGCCGTAAGCGTCGGTCACTTGCGCCGTGAGCGTCGCGGTTCCGTTCGGCAGGGTGATGGCGTCGGCCTCGGGGATGGTCGCCGTCCAGCCGGTTCCGGCGGCGTCGACGGTCGCCGTGTAGTTGTTCGAGAAGGCGCCGTCGCTCACCGACACGTCGAAGGTCGCGCCGGCCGCAAGGCCCGACACCGTCCCGGCCAGAGGCACGCCGGCGGCGGCGTTGGCCTCGGAACGATTGATGACGTTGTCGCCGTCGACCGGCGAGATTGTCACCGTCGGCAGGGTTTCGGCCACGGTGACTTGGTCCGTCGCCAGGGTCGACTGGTTGCCGTAAGCGTCGGTCACTTGCGCCGTGAGCGTCGCGGTTCCGTTCGGCAGGGTGATGGCGTCGGCCTCGGGGATGGTCGCCGTCCAGCCGGTTCCGGCGGCGTCGACGGTCGCCGTGTAGTTGTTCGAGAAGGCGCCGTCGCTCACCGACACGTCGAAGGTCGCGCCGGCCGCAAGGCCCGACACCGTCCCGGCCAGAGGCACGCCGGCGGCGGCGCTGGCTTCGGGATGATTGATGACGTTGTCGCCGTCGACCGGCGAGATTGTCACCGTCGGCAGCGTCTCCGCGACCGTAACAAACTCGGAGGCCTGGATTGAGGCGTTGACTTGCGCAGTGAACGTTGCGGCGCCGTTGGGCAGCGTCACCGCATCGCTCGACGGCATGCTCGCGGTCCAGCCGGTCGCGGCACTGTTCACAATCGCCGTGTAATCCGCCGCGAAAGAGCCATCGACGACGGAAACCGTGAATGTAGCGCCGGCCGCCAATCCGCTGACGGAACCGCTCAAGGGCACGCCAGTGGCGGCATTCGCCTCAGCGTAGTCGATGATGTTGTTCCCGTCGATCGGGTTGATGCCGACGGTCGCGGTCTGCTGCGCCTGAACGGTTACCGCAATCGTTGCCGGCGTCGCGACGCCCCCTACGCTATCGGATGAGCCAACGACAATGCTGTCCGCTGATGTCGTGCCGTCCGTGTCGGTCAGCGTGGTCAAATCGGCGTTGACCTGCGCCAGCGTTCCGGAGACGGCCAGCGCTGTTGTGCCGCTGCCGGTGATCGTGCCGCCGCCGCCGGTCGCGCCGGTGTTGGCCGTCAACAGCCCGGCGCTGTCGGCGAGGTTCACCGTAACCGTCTGGTTGGCGCTGATTGCGTCGGGGTCGGTAATGCTGATGCCGGTTACAGGCGAAGCCTGGCTCTGCTGCACAGTGACGGCACTCGGCGCCGTGATCGACGGCGGGGTGGCGGTGTTGACCGTTCCGGTAATGGTTAGCGTCTCGGTCGACAGTGCAGTGTCCGTCGTAGCGTCGGTCGGCTGCAGCGTGATGGTCTCACTGAAAGCGCCGGTGACGCCGGTGAATAGCGTCACCGTCGGAGCAGTGTCGGCAGAACCTGCGCTGATGCCTGAGAATGCGTCAAAGCCGCTGTTGGTGAATTCGGTAGCGCCGCTGATCGTGAAGCTGCCCGCCAGCGTATCGGCCGGCGCCTCCGCGCTGTTGAGCACGCCCAGATTCACGGTTGTGGGGGCCGTGATCGTGCCGAGGTTGAGACTGTAGGCGCTGCCTTTCTGGCTGAAGGTCCCGCCGCCGGAGAGTTCCTCGAACTGGGCCGCCGCCGGAACGTTGCCGCTCGTCACCGCCACCGGGATCGTCACGTCGCCGAGATCGGTCATTCCCAGGCCGTCAATGCCCGTGCCGTCTGACTTGAGGTCGAGCGTCACCGTGCCGACCGAACCGGCCGTCGCGGTCGAGAATTTCACCGCGATCGTTCCGTCGGCTTGCGGCGCGATATCGCCGGTCGTGCCGCTTGCGGTCAATGCGCCGGTTGTGCCGACGACCGTCGCGATCAGATTTTCCGAATAACCGTCACTGGGGTCAATATTGGTGATGGTCAGCGTCTGATCGCCGGAATCGCCGACATGGACGGTGAGAGGGTTGGACAGAATCGAGGGGTCGGCAAGGCGATACACGCCGCCGAAGACGTCGATGTATGGATCGGCCAAGGCGATCGGCGAGGTGTTGCCGCCGCCGAGATCGGAGACGAAATTTTCGGTGACCGAGCCGCTCTGCGGCCCGGCGGCGCTGGTGTTGAGTCCGACGGAAAGGTCAGTTGCGTCGGTCGCGCCCGGCGCCAATTGCGATATTGCGCCGCTCGCCGTTGCCTCGCCGCTGGCCGTCAGGGTCACATCGAGATTGGCCGCGCCTGCCGCCGCCGAATTGGTGACGCTGACATGCTGGCTGTCGGTCGCGCCGACATGCGCATTCGGGAAAATGATCGTCGTCGGGGTGTTGACGGTCGGCGTCGCCGCCGCCGTCACCGAGTCGACGATGTCGAGCGTGATGGGGGTTAGCGCCGCCGAGTAGCCGCTGTCGTTGACGTCGGTCGGGTCGAACGTCATGGTCATGGCGTTCGAGCCTGTGGCGTTCGTCTTCACCGAAACATACAGGCCCTGATAGTTCTCCCCAGGCGCCAGCGACGACGGCAGGTCGTTGCCGGTAATGGTGAAGCCTGTGCCGGTGGGCGCGGTAAAACTGCCGCCGAGATTGTCGGCAGGGACCGTCGCGGCGTTGACCACGGCGAGTTGCACCGCCTGCAAGGCGCTGCCTTCGACCAATCCGCCGAGATTGAGCGTATAGGTATTTGTGCTGGAATCGAACGACAACGTCCCGTCGCCGCTGATTTCGGCAAGCACCGGCTGCGCCAGATTGCCTGGTTCGGGCTGGTTGTTGACGATCTCGGTCTGCGCCGTCGGCGCAAAAATCGGGACGCCGGCGGTGTCGCTCACCTCGACCTGGAGATTGTCGCTCGGATCGGAGCCGAGCGCGCCTTGCGGCAGATCGATGGTGAACTGCGCGGTGGTCTGGCCGGCGGCAATGGTGACGCTGCTTGACGGCAGTGTGCCGCCGAAGGCGGAGGCGCCGAGATAGCCGGCGCCGGGAGAGACGACTGCATAATCGACCGTCGTGTCGGCCACCTCGGCGCCGGTCAGATAGGCGTTGAAGGTGACCGCCGTCTCGCCGCTCGCCGCCTCGGTCACGCTCGCGGCATTCGCCCCGACTCCGACCGCGATCGCCGGCGTCGTGCTGGCGGTCACCGTCGCCGGGGTGGTGGCGACGACCTGCTGCTGGATGTTCGCGTCGGCGGTGATGAAGCTCGGGTCGCCGGTCGCGAGATAATCGAGTTCGGCTGCCTGCGCGATGCCGGGATCGGTGATGCCGGCGGCGGCCACCAGCGCCGCCGCCTGGTTGACCAGGTTTTGCGGCAGGTCGGAGAGCGTCAGCGGATCGGCGGGCGCGCTGGTGGGCAGGAGTGGCGCCCCGAACAACGAGGTTGCCGAGCTGACCGCCCAGGAATTGGCGTATTCGCCATAAAGCTCGGCCGAACTCACCGGCTGCGGCAAAACCTGGCCGTCGGCGAGCTGGATATCGTTTTGCTGGCCCTCGTCCTCGCCTTGCAGGCCGGCATAGGCGCCGGGGCCGACATTGCCGGGAACGCCATCGGTGATGGAAATGAAGTCCGGGTACTCACCAGCAAATGGAGTAACGTTGGAGACCGTCATGGTCTCGCCGGTGTTCCAGTTGACCTTGAACATGCTCGGCGAGACTTCGGTGATCGAGCCGCCCGACAGCGTCAGCGTCGGGTCGGCCATGCTCAGCGTCGTCGCGGCGCCATCGACCAGAACCGTATTGCCACGCATCCAGCTGAAGGTGACGTCGTCGGCGCCAAGCGCGATCGCGACCTCTTGGATCGTGGTCACCGACGCGCCGGCGTACCATGGCGCGAGCTGCATCTGGATCTGGAAATTGTCGCCGGGAATGCGCGACTGCGCCAACACGAAATCGCCGGTGGCCTGGAAGTTATAGGTGAGGCCGTTATAGGTGATGATATGCACGTCGCCGAAAGCCTGGCTGTAAATCATGCTCGGCAGTTCGAGCGTGTCGGCAATGGTCAGGGTGATCGGGGAGAGCGGCGCCGAATAGCCGCTAGCATTGGTGTCGACCGGATCGAAAGTGATGGTCTCGTCCTGGGCGCCGAACTTGTCCTGGTTGATGCTAACCGTAAGGCCCTGGTAGCTGTCACCGGCATCGATCGGCGTGGGGATGGTATCGCCTGAGACCGAGAAGCCGACGACGGTCGGTACAGCGAACGTGCCAGTGAGCTGATCGGACGGTGCGTTCGCCGCATTCTCGATCGCGAACTTCAACGTTGGCAACGTTTCGCCTAGCTGAACGGCACCTAGGTCCAGCGTATAGTTGTTGCCATCCTGTATGAAATTACCGAAGGTGGTGAGGTACGCGATCTCCGGCAAGGGCGGTGGCCCGGGCTCAGGCGCAACGACGACCGCCTGTGCGTCGGGCGCGAAAATGGACGTTGCACCCGGAGAACTGATGGCTACGGCGAGATCCGCGCTCGACAGACTGCCAAGCGCACCCTCCGGTACATCGATCGTGAAACTACTGCTTGTCGCACCTGCCGCCAGCGTGATCTCGCCCGACGGCAGCGCGCCACCGAATGCCGATGCGCCAAGATCGTCCGAGTTCGGCGCGACCACCTCGTAGTCCACCTCAGTGTCGCTACTCTCCGCCGCGGTGAGATAGACGTCGAAAGTGACCGCTGTTGGCCCGGTTTGCGATTCCGCAACATCCACTTCGCTTGCAATAACCCCAAGCATCGCTGGGGGAGTCGAACTCGGTGTGACCTGCGCGGGCGTAGCTGTCTGACCTGTTGAGACCTCACTCTCCGAAACGGTTGAATCGCTATCGACGAAGCTCGCGTTGCCGGTGACGAGGTAGTCAAACTCCGCTGCCGCGGCGACGTTGGGGTCTGTGATGCCGCCAGCCGCCGCAGCGGCCACGCTAACAATATCCGCCGGCAGGTCACTCAGTGTAATCGGGGTTTCGGGAAAATTCGTGTCCGTAAATGTCGCAGTGCTCTGACCAGGGGCATAGTCAAGAATTGATGTAGGTTGTGTCACACGCCATGCATTTGCGAACGTGCTGTAAAGCTGGGCGGTAGTGAGTGGCTGCTGAAGTACAGTTCCGTCGGGTAGCGTGAAATCGTTGGCCTGAGCGGTGTCCGGCCCCATTAAGCCAGCCATTGCGCCCGCACTTTCCCCCGGGCCAACGCTGACAGAAAGGTACGAACCGTAATCAGTTACAGCGACCGTTTCGCCGCTCGTCGTGGCGATGAGGTAGCCATTCGACGACGTCTGAATAAGCGCCCCTGCGTCGAGAGCAATTGGATTAGTGAGGCTGAGCGCCGTGGGGGAGCCGTCAACGAGCACGATGTCGGCTCGCCCAATACCAATCGTTACTCGATCAGTACCAACCTCAACCGCTACTTGTGTAATTACAGTTGCCGACTGGCTGTCATTCCAGGGCTGAAGTCGGACCTGCACTTGGAACGAGTCACCCGGTTCAGTCGACTCCGCTAAGATGAACTCACCTTTAGCGTTAAGATCGTAAAGGCCGCCGTCAAAGGTTACAATATGGGCGTCACCAAAAGTCGTCGCCACGATTTCTGATTGTGAGCCATCTACTAGCTGTTCGATGTTTTCGGCCCATTCTTGTGATTTTTCCTGAGCCTCTTTAAATAATTTCAGTAGCTCGGCCGCAGCTTCTGCCATCTTAGTGGCTAGCTCCGCATTCTCGTATGCTTCAAGAGAATAAAGACCTGGGGCCGCTTGCTCAGCGTCGCTCAGAGAAATGGCCACCAAAGTGACCTTTTCAGCCTGGAATATTCCTTGCTCGAAACTGGCGAAAACTGTGCTTGCTAAAGCCGCCAGACCGTAGGCAATAATCTTATTTTGTATCGCGTCGCCGATATCATTGTTAAGCTGCTCAACAGTTCCTGTAATCATAAGATCGTTAGTACCCGCTCCTGTGACTACGGGCCCCGAGGGACCGTTAACGTCTAGGGTTCCCGCGCCAGCCGGAAGCTGCAAATTCAGCGCCAGCGACTGTCCGGTAGTCTCGGCATACGGATCCGAAACACTGATGCCTCCCATTGCGGTTGACGTGCCGACAATTGTTGTCTCGGAATTCGGCGCATTTAACACAGGGGCAGTGATTGGCACCGCATCTGTAGTCAGTGCGAGGCTTAGCGCTGCGGTGCTCTGACCACTGTCTGTCACCTGAATATTGACGGTGTCGGTCCCCGCGCTTGCGCCAAGGTAAGTTAGACCCGCCAGCATCGCGTCGATATCAGGTAGGTCGCCGGTCAGCGTCAGTGCGTTGGTGTCGTCGCCGCTGACGGTGCCGGCGCCGGCCGGGGCGGCGGACAGCAGCCCGGCGGCATCGCTGACCGTCACAGTGAGTGGGGAATTGCCGGCGGTCGGATCGGCGATGCTGATCGGTCCTAGCACCGCTGGGAAGTCCGTGAACACGGTCTGGGCACCCGGCCCCGAAATCACCGGGCCGGGCGGGCCGAGCACCAGGTCGGAGCCGCCGTGCTGGTCGTTCTCGATCACGAAGACATTGCCGGACAGGCCGGCGCCAGCGACCTGATAGGTCAGCGTCTGCGATCCTGCGGTGACCGTCAGCGTCGAGCCGTTGACGACGGCGCTGGTCGCCTGAACGCCGGCAAGATCGATAGTGTCGCCCTGCACGAGGCCAGTAATCGCGCCAGTAAAGCTTGTTGGCGCATCGAGCTTCAGCGTGCCGACATTGCCGCCAAACGACATGCTCTCGGTGGTCGCTCCGCCGATCTCGAGTTCCGCGCCGCTGGCGCCGATCGCCAGCGCTCCCGTGCCGGCGATGGCCGAGGCGACGTCGAGCAGCCCGCCGCTCGCCGTTATCGCGCCGTCGTTGGTCGTAGTAACCGAGATCGCGCCATCGCCCGACACATTGGCGCCCGCATCGATCGTAATGGCGCCATTGCCGATCACGCTGCCGCCCTGCATCGACAGGCTGGCAAGCGGGTCAACCGTCATCGGACCGCCAAGGTCGAGCGAACCTGCCAGCGTGATGGCGCCGGAGTCGTCGAAACTGCCGGTGACGCCCATCTGGGCAAAGGCGCCGATATTGATCGCGCCGTCGTTCGCAGCCGAACCGATGATTCCGAGGCTCGACGGCGTCCCGGCGTTGCCGGAGAGATTGACCGTTCCGATATTGTCGAGCCCGCCCAGTTCGGCGAAGCCGCCGGGATTCAACTGGAGAGTGGCGGCATTGGTCGCGAGACCCTGGATGACGAGGGAAGCCGTTGCGGCGGCGTCGCCGGTAAGCGTGATGGCGCCCGCCTCGACATTGTCGAGACTCGCCGCGCTCACACTGGTGGGCAGAGAAATGCCGCCGTCGCCGATGTTGAGATTGCCGCTGTTATCAAGGGCGCCGGTGAGCGACAGAGTGGCGTCCGAGAGATTAAAGGCGCCCGCGTTGTCGAGGCCGCTCGCGCTCACGGGAGTGGCGATCGAAAGACCGTCATTGCCGATCTGGGCATAGCCGTCGTTGGTCAGCACGCCGCCGACGGCGAGGCTGCCGCCGCCATTTCCTCCGGCGTCCACTTGAAGATTTCCATTGTTGTCGAAATCGGTCCCCGGATTGGTCGCGATCGCCGCGCCGTTGACCAGTTGCAGCGTCCCGTCATTCTCGGCGAGCGTGTCCAGCGCATTATTATTGCCGCTGGCGCCGCTGATCGCCACCTGCGGCGTCGCGCCATTCAGCGTAAGGCTCGATGCTCCGCCGATCGAGGTAATGCCGCCGCCGGCGAATTGCAGCAATGCGTTCCCCACGAGCGTATATGCGCCAGTCAGAATCGACGGCGCCGCCGCAAGGACGTTGAGCAGGGCCTGGCTTGTGCTTCCAGCGGCGGTATTGCCCGCCAGCACGATATCGTCATTCGGGGCGACCAGATTATCGAGACCGCCGGCCGTCAGAGTTTCGGAGGAATTGCCGCCGTTGCCCAAGGCGATCTGGCCGCTGTTGGTCAGCGCGCCGCCGATCGTCAGGGAGCTGCCACCGGCGTCGTAATCGCCATTGTCGATGCCCAAGGCTCCGGTATTGTCGAAATTAACTCCGGCATTGGTCGCGATCGAAGCGCCGTCGTCCAGATGGAGGTCGCCATCGTTCTCGGCGAGCGTGTCCAGCGCGTTATTGTTGGCAGTGTTTCCGCTGATCGCCACCTGCGCCGCGCCGCCGTTGAGCGTCAGGCTCGAGCTTCCGCCGATCGAAGTGATGGCGCCGCTGGCGAATTGCAGCAGCGCATTGCCCGACAGGTTGAACTGGCCGGCCAGAATCGACGGCGCCGCCGCGAGGATGTTGAAGAGCGCCTGGCTTGAACTTCCGGGGGTCGTATTGCCGACGAGCACGATATCGTCATTCGGGGCGACGAGATTGTTCAAGCCGCCAGCCGTCAGGGTTTCAGACGAATTGCCGCCGTTGCCCAAGGCGATCTGGCCGCTGTTGGTCAGCACGCCGCCGATCGTCAGGCTGCTGCCAACTGTGTCATAATCGCCACTGTCGATGCCCAAGGTTCCGATATTGTCGAAATTCACTCCAGCATTGGTCGCGATCGAAGCGCCATCGTCCAGATGGAGGTTGCCATCGTTCTCGGTGAGGTTGGTTAGTGCGTTATTGTCGCCGCTGGCGCCGCTGATCGCCACCTGTGACATGGCGCCGCTGAGCGTCAGGCCCGAGCCGCCGCCGAGCGAAGTAATGCCGCCGCTGGCGAATTGGACCAGCGCGTTGCCGGCGAGCGAAAACGTTCCCGTCAGCGTCGTCGGCGCCGCCGCGAGAATATTGACCGACGCCTGAGCCGGGTTGACGGCGGCGGTGCTGCCGAGGATCGCGATGCTGCCGGAATTGTTCAACCCGTTCGCGGTAAGCATGTCGGGGGCGATAATGCCGTCGTTGTCGTATCGCTCGAGGCCTGCGGCGCCGAGCTGGATTTGGCCGCTGTTGGTCAGCACGCCGCCGATCGTCAGCGAGCTGCCGCCTGGCTGGATGAAATTGTCGAGGTCGATCGCACCCGTATTGTCGAAATTCACGCCGGCGTTGGTGGTTATCGCGGCGCCGGCGATCAGGTCCAATGTCCCGTCATTCGCGGCGAGCGTATCAAGCGCGTTGTTGTTGGAACTATTGCCGCTGATGGCCACCTGAGGCGCGCCGCCGATGAGCGTAAGGCCGGAGCCGCCGCCGATCCCGGCAATGCCGCCGCTGGAGAATTGGAGAAGCGCATCGCCGGCCAAATTGAATTGGCCGGTCAGCGACGACGGCGCCGCCGCGAGGATATTGAGTTCAGCCTCGTCGGAATTGCCGGAGGCGGAACCGCCGGTCAGGTCGATGACGCCTTCAGCAACATTGTTGGTCGCAAGGTTGTCCAGCCCGGAGGCGGTGACCGAAGCCGAGGAAGTGATGCCGCTGTTGCCGATCCGGAAGGTCCCGGCGTTGCGGAGAGTTCCGCCAATGGTGACGGCGCTGCCGCCCGCGCTGGACGAATCGACATTGACCGCGCCAACATTGGTGACGTCGCCATTGGCGAGTTGGGTGGTCGTGTCTTGAATGGAAAGCGTTGCGCTGGAATCGCTGATGTCGAGTGATGCGGCGGGCGAGATCGGCGCCGCGATGGTGACCGTATAGCCGCTTGTTCCGCCGAGGACGGCGTTGTCGGACGAGCCCGGAACGGCGCCCGTGCTCCAATCGCTCGCCGTGCTCCAGTTCGCGTTGTCGCCGTTCCAGCTATCGGTTGCATTTGAGCTCACGACCTGGGCCGTGATCGTGCCGCCGGCGTCGTCGTAGGTGAGAGCCAAACTCAAGCCGCCGCCGATGTCGACGCTGCCGCCGTCGCCGACATATCCGCCGTCTTCGATGGTTCCGAACGTTCCCGACAATGCGCCGGGGGTGAAGGTCATCAGCGTGAAGGACTGGCCAAGCGCAGGCGTAAAATTGCTGAAATCCAGTTCGAGAAGGCCGTTCTGGAGATTGACATTCCCAGAGACATTTAAGGCGCCGACCTGGCCGCTCGCCGTTCCGGTAATGAGCGCCTGGAGCTCGCCGGTTGCGCCTTGCGTGTAGTCGCCATCGATTGTCAGGGCGCCCGGAGAATTCGTCCCGCCTTGCACAACGCCGCCGGTATTGACCACGTTGCCCGTGACCGTGCCGGCGCCGTCGAGCGTGCCGCCGGTGACGTCGATGTCCGTGGCCGCAAGAGCGCCGGTGACCGTCGTGGTTCCCGCAGCCTGCGCATAGTTGTCGCCCCCTGTCACATTGAGGTCGGAATCGGCGCCGATAACAGTGCTTCCCGCATTGTCTGCGACCCCGTTGACCGTCAACGTCGCCTGGTCGGTCGTGCTGCCCGACAAAGTGGTCGAGCCCGTGTTGACGAGCGCTCCGACCGTTACCGTGTCCGGGGCGGTCAATCCGGAGTCGCCGATGCCCAGGCCGCCCGCGTTGGTCAGCGTGCCGGCGACCGATAGGCCGCTGCCGCTGTCGTTGCCATAGTTGTCGACATTGATCTGGCCGCTGTTCTCTAAATCTCCGCTGACGGAAACAGAGGCTCCGTCGCGCAAATTCAAGATGCCGGCGTTTTGTGAAAGGCCGCTCAGCGCGCTGTTGCTCGTCGTGGCGCCGCTGTCGGCCACCAACGCCTCGGGACCGTCGAGCGTCAACGTGGCGTTGTTCGCAACGGTCGTGATTTGGCCGCTTGAGAATTCCAGCAGCGCATCGCCCGTAAGGTCGACGGCTCCTGTCAACAATCCGGGCGCTCCGGATCCAGCTATGCCGTTGACGTCCAACGTCGCCTTTTCGCCGGCGCTCGCGTTACCGGAAATGGAGATCACGCCGGCGTTGACGAGCGCGCCGACTGTCACCGTGTCCGGGGCGGTCAATCCGGAGTCGCCGATGCCCAAGCCGCCCGCGTTGGTCAGCGTGCCGACAACCGATAGGCCGCTGCCGCTGTCGTTGCCGTAGTTGTCGACATTGATCTGGCCGTTGTTCTCTATATCTCCGCTGACGGAAACAGAGGCTCCGTCGCGCAAATTCAAGACGCCGGCGTTTTGTGAAAGGCCGCTCAGCGCGCTGTTGCTCGTCGTGGCGCCGCTGTCGGCCACCAAGGCCTCGGGACCGTCGAGCGTCAACGTGGCGTTGTTCGCAACGGTCGTGATTTGGCCGCTTGAGAATTCCAGCAGCGCATCGCCCGTAAGGTCGACGGCTCCTGTCAACAATCCGGGCGCTCCGGATCCAGCTATGCCGTTGACGTCCAACGTCGCCTTTTCGCCAGCGCTCGCATTACCGGAAATGGAGATCGCGCCGGCGTTGACGAGCGCTCCGACTGTCACCGTGTCCGGGGCGGTCAATCCGGAGTCGCCGATGCCCAGGCCGCCCGCGTTGGTCAGCGTGCCGGCGACCGACAGGCCACTGCCGCTGTCGTTGCCATAGTTGTCGACGTTGATCTGGCCGCTGTTCTCTAAATCTCCGCTGACGGAAACAGAGGCTCCGTCGCGCAAATTCAAGACGCCGGCGTTTTGTGAAAGGCCGGTCAGCGCGCTGTTGCTGCTCGTGCCGCCGCTGTCGGCGACGAACGCCTCAGGACCGTCGAGAGCCAGGGTGGCGTTGTTCGCAATTGTCGTGATTTGGCCGCTGGAAAATTCCAGCAGCGCGTCGCCGACTAGACTGAGAACGCCCGTAAGCACTCCGGACACGCCGAAGCCCGCCGGCGCATTAACGTCGAGTGCGGCTTGATTGCTGGAGCTGCCGTAAATGTCGATGGTCCCTGTATCGACCAGCGCGTTCGCCGTCACCAAAGTTGGCGCGCTCAGCGAGAGGTTGCCGATGCCGACAAAGTTGCTGCTGGTCAGGGCGCCGCCAATCGAAAGGCTGGTTCCGCCTTGCCCTCCTGACCAGTCAACCAGCAATTGGCCGCCATCGACGAGGTCGCCTGAGTCTGTCACCGTTTGTCCGGGATCATTGACGGACAACGTCGTCGCCGCGTTGTCGACCATGATCGACGCGACCGTTATTGGGGTCGAGATCGTGACGGTGTAACTACCCGACGCGGAGATAACCGCTTCGTCGGCCGCCCCTGGCGCCACGCCGGTGTTCCAGTTTGCAGCCGTATCCCAGTTGCCGTTGCTGACGACCCAGAAGGTTGCAGTCATAGCCCCCCCCTTCGAAGGCGCCGGTGGCGGCTCCTTCCTCAATTTCCACATGGGGCGAACGCGTCGAGCAATGTCGGCAATACTGCGCCGCGTCTGGCGGGCACTCTCCGTCTCTATGTCGCTGGAGCGACGTCTAAATTTGTGCTTACGTTGCGGAATCGCGAATACTTCAAGCGCTGATATACATTCGATGTGTTAACAACAACACGTCGCATGTCGATGAGCTGCAACAGTGTTGTTGACAACACCCAACTTAACTGAGATGCCGGTTAATGGCTATCCCAGCGAAAGCTGTAGCCTTTAGCATCCAACACCTTTGGTCACACTGGTACCTACTTGGCGATAAAGCTCATTTTTAATGAACTTATTGCCGCTTTTGACCGACATTTACCAGTTGAGGGCCCATCCGCCCATCGATTGGGATAACGTAGTTCAGCTCAGGGCCTCCGAGAAGTCGATCTCCACCACGTTTGATTTCAAAATTCTGTGATCGGGATTAATCCGCTCCAGAGCGGGGCTGCTCCGGGCAAAAGCAGTACTCGTTTGAAGACAATCGAGAAAGTCGATTTTCGGAGGCGTCTCGATCGGCGCCGATGTGGATCCTCGCGACCGATTCAAATCGTTCATCAAATCAATATGCTCGCACGGAAACGGGATAGGTTCCAAGGTCGTGCTGATTTACAGAGATATCGTGTGAAGTTGCCTGAAGCCTGTCCGGCGTTAGTCGCGGAACGTCCAGATCACGGTCACGATCGCGGCAAGGTCCGCTTCGAACCCTTGATTGACGCGCAGGGCAAGCTCTGCGTATGACGGCAATGGGTCCAGCCTGTGTGGAAACGCGTTGATCTGTTAGATTGATTCCGCTGAGGGGGGCGGGATGAATCGTTTCATTGAGGGCGAAGACCGGCGGCAAGCGACACTGCTCCCTGACAGTTTGGAAGATTATGTGACGGGCGATAATCCGGTCCGCGTCATTGATGTTTTCATTGCCGAACTGGACTTGGCGGCGATGGGCTTTGCCGGTGTCGCGCCGGAAGCGACGGGGCGGCCGGCCTATCATCCAGCGACCCTGCTGAAGATCTACCTCTACGGCTATCTCAATCGCATTCAATCGAGTCGCCGGCTCGAACGGGAGACCCAGCGCAACATCGAGTTGATGTGGCTGACCGGCCGCTTGATGCCGGACTTCAAGACGGTCGCCGACTTCCGCCGTGACAATGGGCCGGCGATCCGGGCGGCCTGCACTCATTTCGTCGTGCTGTGTCGCCGGCTCAACCTGTTCACCCGGTCTGTCGTGGCGGTTGACGGGAGTAAGTTCAAGGCCGTCAACACCCGCGACAAGAACTTCACGGTGGCCAAGGTCGCCAAGCGCATCGAGCAGGTGGAGGCCAGCGTTGCGCGCTACCTGGCCGCGTTGGACCACGCCGACCGGCAGCACGACGACGTGTCCGAGGCGAAGACCGCCCGCATCAAGGAGAAGATCGAAGGCCTGCGGCGGCAGATGCACTCCCTGAAGGCGATGGAAAGGCAGGTCGAGGAAGCGCCCGACAGGCAGGTTTCCCTGACCGACCCAGACGCCCGGTCGATGGCGACCAGCGGCAAGGGCACGGGCATTGTCGGCTACAATGTTCAGATCGCCGTCGACGCCGAGCACCATCTGATCGTCGCGCACGAGGTGACCAATGTCGGCACCGACCGGTCCCAACTGGCGGCCATGGGCGGCAAGGCGCGCGATGCGACGGGATGCGAGGAAGTCGCCGTGCTGGCGGATCGCGGTTATTACAACGGCGAGGAGGCGCTGGCTTGCGAAGGAACGGGTGTGCTGCCTTACGTTCCCAAGACGCATACCTCAGTCAACGCCAAGCGCGGTCTCTTCACGGTGCAGGATTTCATCTACGACGCCGAGAATGACCGCTACACCTGCCCGGCGGGCGAGTTTCTGACCAGGGGAAAAGTGCGCTCAGACCGCCGTGACGATATGGACCACTACCGCAACCTTACGGCGTGCCTGACCTGCGAGCTCAAACCCCAATGCACGTCTGACAAAGTCAAACGGCAGAAACGCTGGGAGCACGAAGCGGTGCTCGACAGGATGCAAGCCAGGCTCGACCGCATGCCGGAGGCCATGACAATCCGCCGACATGCAAGGCCTCGTCGCGGCGCGGACCGCCGTGATGGCGGCGGTCACCGCGATCGATGCGGACATCAAAAAGATGACGAGGGCCTCCGACGCCTGCCGCCGTCTCATGACCATTCCAGGCGTCGGCCAATTGACGGCGCTCGCTTTTGCTGCGGCGGTCGACGACCCCGAACGCTTCAAGCGATCGCGCGATATCGGCGCCTATTTTGGGCTCGTGCCCCGCCGCTATCAGTCAGGCGAGGTGGACTACACCGGCAGCATCTCCAAATGCGGCGACAGCCGGGTGCGGACGCTTCTTTATGAGGCCGCGAATGTGCTGCTGACGCGCTTCAAGGGGCCGCTGAAGCTCAAGGATTGGGCCTTCGCCATCGCCAAACGCTCCACCATGCGAAAAGCCCGGATCGCGCTCGCCCGACGGCTCGCCATCATCATGCATGCGATGCTGAAACACGGCACTGAGTTCAAGCTGGCGTAGCCAATCGCCGGCAAGCAGACAGGAGGCCGAACCGAGCTCCCGAGTGGGAGCGACGTCCAAGGGAGGGAGTGAATGACGGCGCCGATTCTGTAGCATGCGGTCGCAGACCGGCTGCGATTTCAACCAAGCCGCTTCACACCCAGCTGACCCCATCAAGTGCCGAACGAGCACGCAGAGAACGCAGGCAACCCCGAAAGCGTCGAATTCGCTCAAAACTGAGCCGCCAGCCCTTGACCCATTAGAGAACAGAATCACGTCGTCAGCGGACTTTCCCTGCTTCGGTCGAACGCTATTCGTGGTAGAGTCGGAGTGTGGCGCGGTTAGCGTTAGGTGGAGCCTATCTGTTGCCGCCTCTTTCGTCTGGCGGTGCCTCAATAGCTCGGCCGTTGCTCCCGTTTCCACACCCCGCTCATCGAACCGGGCATGCAGATTTCCCGCACCCGGCTCTCGGACAAAACCTCACGCCTTCGTCCACGGCACGTCGCGCCCCCGGTAAGTCAGCCGTACGAGCCCGAAGTACCCGTAGAGGTGCGAGAGTGGATAAGTCCCGCCCCTGCGTCGCCTGACTTTGTGCTTGGAGCGCAACCACCGGCGCAACCGCACAGCGGCGTAGCTGTCGAGCGCGCGATACGCCTTGCTGACGGACCCTACGTTGAAGTAGTTCGCCCACCCGCGAAGCGCGCGGTTCAACTCATCCACCAGCTTTGTGGTCTCCTGCCATGTTCGAGCTCGGTCTGTCAGCACATGGACCTTTTCGACCATCCGCTTGATGCTCTTCTTCGACGGACGAAGGGCCAGACGGGCCTTTCCGGTCGTTGGAGAGTACACCCGCCCGAACGTGTAACCCAGGAAGTCAAACTCGCCTTCCGGCACCTTGCAGATGCGTGTCTTTTCCTCGCTGACCGTCAGCTTCAGTTTGCCCATGATTTCGCGCAGTCGCTGCAACGCCTCTGCGGCTTTGCCCTTTCTGCACAGAATCACGAGGTCGTCGGCGTAGGTCACGAGCCGAGTGCCGAGGCTTCGCTCCAGCCCGAGCTTCTTCCATCCCAGCACGAACCGGCGCATGTATAGATTCGCCAGCAGCGGTGAGATGGGTGAGCCCTGCGGGATGCCGCGCCGCTGGTCGCGGGCTTCGGTCGTGCGTGTTTTCCGGCCGCGCCTGTCGGTTTCTTCAACGGGGCAGTCCAGCCACATCTTGATGAGATGCAGCACGCGCCGATCAACGATCCGGCGCGCCACCGATTTGAGGAGGTCGGTGTGTGGAATGCTCCCGAAGTAGTCCGCGAGGTCGGCGTCTACGACTTCCGGGTGGCCGCGAAACAGCTGCTCCTCCACCTCGACCACCGCCTGCTGGGCGTTTCGCCCGGGACGGTAGGCGTATAATTCCGGTGGAAGATCGGCTTCAAAGATCGGCTCCAGCACCAGCATCGCTGCTGTCATGCAGACCCGATCCCGCAAGGTCGAGATGCCCAGCGGCCTGAGTTTGCCGTTGGCCTTCGGTATGAACACTCTTCTGATCGGGTCCGGTTGGTAGGTCTCCTGTCTGAGCGCAAGCGCCAGTTCGCCCAGCCACCGCTCGACCCCATAAGCCTCGACATCGGCGAAGTCCTGACCGTCAACGCCCGGCGCGCCCTTGTTGGAGCGGCACTGGGCATAGGCGTGCGCCAGAATATCCTCGCGGCTGATCTTGTCGTACAGGGCGTAAAAGCGATAGCCGGCTTCTGCCTTCGCTTTCGCGTGCAACGCTATCTGCAATTTCTGAACAGTTTTCGGAGTTGATAGGTTGCCCAATCTCCACGTCCCTCATCGCTTGCTGCGTCTGTCTTGAACTGAGGTCCCTTCCCTCCACCGGAATTACCCGGCTTCATCGGTACTACGAACCCCTCCGCCACCTCTTAGCGCCCGACCTGTCCCTCGCGGGCGTCCGGTTGATCATCCCTGACCACGCTATGAGGCTTCCCGTGTTGCGTGCGCTTTCCTTGTGTGCGTGCTGCCGCCACTACCCCGGTGCAGCAGATGGGCGTACTCGTCGCTCTTACTCACCCATCTATGTCAGCCTTCCCCGGAAGGGTTGCCGGGTCGGCCTGCACATCGTCCTTTTCGAGGTTTGCTCAGCGTTCACTCACGTTGCTGCCCGCACACTCGCGCTGTCACCGAAAACGTGACCAGCTATCCGAAGGCTTCAGACATTTCGTCGCCTCCATGCCTGCTCCGGTTGCTTCCGGCTGGAGCGGTCGCCGGGTGGGATTTGCACCCACTGGAAAAGCGCCGCCTTCTCACGGCGCACACCCAAGGCGGAAATTCCAGGTCGGATAGACTGTTATCGCCTCCAGCGGATTCCAGTCATGGTCCCAATGACCGCTCAGCCATGGACAGTAGCGAAGGTTTCGTTGCGCCGTTTGACACTTTCATTGGTCTCCGTTCCGCCCCTCCGCATCACGGCGCAATGAAACAGAGCGCCCCGTAGTCCGCGAGGTTTTTGGGGGTCTCCAAATGCGGATCGAGTCTTTGATTTTGGTCAAGGCGCACGTGCCGGCGGCAGCTATATTCGCTCGTCGGGGCGGAGTTCTGGTCCATGCGCAGGCCTTAGTGGGCGGAGGCGTTGAGACGACATTACCCTTCATTTTGGGGTTTGCGATCTAAACATCCCCATACTCTGTCGGGTTTACACCGCGGATCATAGAGGCGGCGACCTGCTCAGGTCGATCGAAGGCGAATGAACTATCTCAACTTTGCTTGTCTCGACGGCGTCTCAGCCGAATCGTTCCAGGCGCAGAATCCCTATCCCTGGGCCCACATGCGCGGCACTCTGACGGACGAAGGGTGGAACGCGCTCCGCGACACAATTCCCGATATTTCGAAATTTCATCTCAATGTGGGCGTGAAGCGAGCCCACGGTCAAGGCCCGCACGACCGCGGCATTTTGCACTATAGCGAAGGGATGGATTGCGCCCAGCCATGGAAGGAATTCATCGCCGAGCTTCACAGCAAGGCCTATGATTCCTTTCTCCGCCGGATGTTGCGGCTGACGCCGGATCAGAAGATCATCCTCACGATGGAATGGTACTATGCATGGCAAGGTTGCTCCGTCTCGCCGCATTGCGACGCCCGACGCAAGCTCGCGACCCATATCTTCTTTTTCGCCGACGATGAGGACTGGCCGCGCGAATGGGGCGGCGACATCCTCATTCTCGACGACGAAAGGCGCTACAAGGCGCATTCGGCGCCTGGCTTCAAGGACCTGAAGGTCGCCGCTTCCCTGGACCTGCGGAAAAACGGCAGTTTGCTGTTCCAGCGAACGGAGCATTCCTGGCATGGCGTCGAGCCGCTTCGCTCCCCGGACCCGGGGGTCTACCGCAAGCTGTTCATCGTGACGGTCAACATCCCCACCTTCCAGGTCTGGTGGCGGCGCGTTCGCGGCAAGGACCCGGATGGCCACCGCCTCCACGCGTGACGAGGGACTGGCGCAATTACGCTTTCGCCGTGTCTTTTCATCGCGTTCCGAGTTGCATTCGATTACCGACAAAAGGGCTCAAATGTGGGTGCTGCGGCAGAAACTTCGAAACAATCGGGCAAAAGCGCGGCGGGCGGCCTCTTGATGTCGCGGCCGGATTTCGTATCGAGCCGCAGCTTTCACGGCGCCGCCGGCGGCTCCGAACATTTTATCTGCGTCGAATCCGCCGCCGGCGGCAATTTCCATGAACAGCTCGAGTTCGTGCAGGAGCGTTATCGGGAAGCGCAGAAAGAGCTGGGTCTGGCGCCGGAGACGGCGGTGTTTCGCCGTGTCTTTCTGAGCGACGTTTTGAACCAAGCGGCGCTGGTGCGAGAGAGTCCGCTTGTCGAGGAGGAGGTGGCCGTCTCGATCGTGCAACAGCCGCCGTTGCCGGACGCAAAGATTGCGCTTCTGGCGCATCATATCGTCGATAAAACGCCGATCGCCAAAAAACGCCTTTCGCCGCGGCATCTCCTGGTGACCAAGAACGGACATCGCCACCTGTGGAGCACGCGGCTTTGCTGCGGCGACCGCGACACCTCCATTTCCTCGGCGACGCAGACGCACGAAATTTTCGAAGAACTGATCCGTACGCTTGGCAAATTCGGCGCGAACTCTTTCTGATCATTGCGTGCGGACCTGGCTTTATATGAAGGACGTCGACGTCTTTTACAAAGGCATGGTCGACAGCCGCCGCGAGTTGTTCCACGAACACGGCCTTTCCGCCGACACGCATTACATCGCCAGCACCGGCATTCAGGGCGCCTGCGCCCACCGTCATGACCTTGTGTCGATGGACGCCTATTCCAACATCGACCTCGTCAAGGGGCAGACTTCCTATCTGAACGATTTCGAGCGCCTGTGCCCGACCAAGGACTATAGCGTCACTTTCGAGCGCGGCACGCGAATCGCTTACGCCGACCGCGCCCATCACTTCATCTCCGGCACGGCCAGCATTGACAAGGCCGGCGACGTGGTCCATCCCGGCGACGTTCTGCTTCAGCTTGAGCGCGCTCTCGAAAACACCGACGCGTTGTTGCGTTCAGGCGCAGCGACGCTGGACGATATGATGTATCTCCTCGTATACCTGCGCGACGCCGCCGATTTTGCCGCCGTCAACGCCTATCTGCGCGAACGTATGCCGAATGTGCCGCGGATCATCGTCGAAGGGCCGGTCTGCCGGCCCGCGTGGCTGATCGAGGTTGAGGGCGTCGCCATCACGGGCAACGATGCGCCGCATCTGCCGTCCTTTTAGAAAAGGGTTTTTGAATGTTGAACGATCCTCCGCTCGCAATGCTCGATGAAGCCGTCATCAGGGCGGCGGAGCTGCGTCGCGACCCATACGATTTCGTCTTCATCGAGCACGTGATCAGCGACGGCCACAAGCGCGAGGTGCTGGTGGATGCGCCGGTCATTCCCGACCGCGGCAGCTATGCGCTGCCCAGCCTGCGCTATGGACCTATCTTCGACGCTTGCATGCGCGACCTGATGAGCGTTCGTTTTCGCCGGCTGGTCGAGCAAAAATTCGATATGGATCTCAGCGAGTATCCGGCGTCCATCGTCATGATGGGCAACACGACGGGCCATTACAATGAAGGCTATGCCCATACGGACTCCAAACACAAGATCATCACCGTTCTTCTGGGGTTTAGCGAAGAATGGCCGTATGAACACGGCCAGTTGCGTGTTCTGCGCAGCAACGACCGTGACGATTACGCTTTCGAATTCCCGCCTGTGTTCGGCAATATGCTGATGTTCCGCGTATGCGACCATTCCTGGCACGGGTTTTTGCCGCAAAAAGGCAAACGCATGAGCGTGCAATTGTGTTACGTCGATTCGGAATGGTATGCGTGGCGCGAAAATTTCCGCCATGGCGTGAGCGCCTTCGCCAAATCCATTCCCGGCGTCCGCCAGATGCTCGATTGGGCGCCGCGTTCGTTCGGCAATAAAGGGTGACGATGTTGATTCTCGCCGGGAACTGAAAAGCCGGCTATCCGCTCAGGCGGAACGGCCGCTTCGCTATCGTGATAGTGAACGCGGTAGACCGGGGTTTCGGGAGCGGTCTCCGGAATCCGGGCCGACCAACCGTGCATTTCCGCATCTGGCGCATCCTTGCCAGTGCCGTCCTGACCGCTGTCGATCCTTGACCAGTCTTTCGACCTACGATCGGATTCCACCCAACTCTACCGTTCAAGACGAACGACCGGCCCCCCGCCAGTTTCGTGAACGCCAAAAAAATGGTGTTTGATGAGACGGGAGGTGAATCATGGCGAGACGGCAATTCGGTCAAACTCCAAAAACCCGCACGCTGGTG